>CAZAYK010000114.1:0-4401 GCA_964489415.1 uncultured Dehalococcoidaceae bacterium
CACCAACTACCTGATAGGACGCAGGCCCCTCCCCAAGCGCCTTGCGGCTTTAGTGATGACACCTCGGTGCCACCACCACATGAGGTATTAGCCCCAGTTTCCCGAGGTTATTCCCCACTTGGGGGCAGGTTACCTACGTGTTACTCAGCCGTCCGCCACTGGGTGCCCGAGGGCACCCCGTTCGACTTGCATGCATAAGGCACGCCGCCAGCGTTTATCCTGAGCCGGGATCAAACTCTCCACACAACTTAAGCCGACCTTTCTGCCGCTATTCAATTGTTAAGGTGCTCACCAAGGAAACGGGCTCACCACCATCACTTGATGAGCCCGGGAAGCTGCCTTACAACGAGAACGGACTCACCGAAATCACCCCGATGAGCCCGCAGCAGCCGTCTACTTCTCTATCTGGCTTTACTTCATGCCTTATTTCTGCGGTAGCTCTCATACAACCCTTGCATACCTACTGCCCGGGCTCTATAAAAGCTACACCCTCACTCCCCAATAGATATTTTAACCATGGTTTCTTGTTCTGTCAAGACGTCCTCGGTCACCTGTCACTGAGTTTTGCTTAAGGAATCAATCCCCCCGCCAAGCTACCAGAGATAGTCAATCAACCGGCGACTGCGGCTGGGGTGGCGGAGTTTGCTCAGCGCCTGGCGCTCAATCTGGCGGATCCGCTCCCGACTAACGCCGAACTCCCTGCCCACCTCGCCAAGGGTACGGCTGCGCCCATCCTGCAGCCCAAACCTCAACTCGATGACACGGCGCTCGCGAGGTGATAGGGTATCCAACAGCCTCAGCAACTGCTCCCGAAAGAGGTGCTGGGTCGCCATGTCCTCGGGCACCAGCGCATTCTCATCCTCAACCAGGTCAGCAAGCTCGCTGCCCTCTTCCCCTACCGGCATCTCCAGGGACACCGGCTCCAGGGAAGCGGTCTCACACAACCGGTCTACCTTCTCCGGCGAGACCCCCAGCTCCGCGGCCAGCTCCTCACTGGTCGGGCGGCGACCATACTCCTGGAACAGACGCTGCCTCACCCTATCCAGCTTTGCCCTTGTTTCCACTACGTGCACCGGCAGGCGCACGGTACGTGACTGGTCAGCAATGGCCCGGGTGATTGACTGGCGGATCCACCAGGTAGCATAGGTGCTGAACTTGTAGCGCCGGCGATGGTCAAACTTCCCCACCGCCCGAATCAGCCCAATATTCCCTTCCTGGATGAGGTCGAGCAAATCCATGCCGCGGCCGATATATCTCTTGGCTACCGCAATCACCAGCCGCAGGTTGGCTCGCACCAGGTGGTCCCTGGCCTGATGTGCCCCGTCTCTTATCTGGGCAAAGTGCCGAGCTATTTCCCCATCACGCTCATGCAGCCAGCTAGCCAATTCCGGCGACTGAAGCACGGTATCAAACTCGGTCAGTGTGGTCTTCTGCGCCGCCTCACCCAGGAGACCCCACGGTGTCAGCCGGCTATCGAGTGAGAATTGGATTAATTCCTGCTGGGCCCTCCGCTGGCTTATCCCCGTGGCCTTGGCCACGGCACCCGCCAGCGCCGGATCAATGCGGCTATCAATAGCCTGGCGGAGCACCGCATTGCATACCCTGCTCCCCACCGGCTCCGTACCATCAATGCCGAGATAGGAGCAAATCGCCTCAAACAGGGAATCGGCTTGGGCCAAGCGCTCACCAAGCCACATCACCAGGCTAATTGGCGAAGGACTGGTGCCATGAGAGGTTATCCAGTCCTGCTCCAGCCGCGACAGATACTCCCCTTCTTCTATCTTTCTACCCAGGTTCTGTTCCTGCTCCGCATTGAGCAGCGGGGTCTGCCCCGACTCGGAGAAGTAGCGACGCACAACATCCCCCCAGCCTTCGGTGTCGCTGGGCAGTAACGCCTCAGGCATGACCAACCCGGCGGAGCGGTCAAGCTCGTCGCCGCTCCCTTGACCACTCAGGCCTGATTCAGGCTCCTGAGCCCAAGCTTGTTCCATATCATCAATCCTTCCCAGCACCATTGTCCCCTCGGAGAGAAAGCCCTATTTTATCATCCCCCCAGATTGGGCATGGAAAAAGAAAGACTGGAGCTCGTCCAGTCTTATCTTATTTTACCATATGCCACCCCAGCAGGCAAGGGTGATACCCCACTGCTGAGGCACTGCCGCCGGGCATTATCTGGAGGTGATCCCCGATGGCACCACTTTAATTGGGGGATAATGACGGGAACAACCTTTGCTTTCTGAACTGAAGGAGATTCTCAGAGATATAGTTTAATGGCTTCTTGGCCAAATTGAATTTCTCATGAAGCTGCCCGAGCACCTCGGCTAGCTCCAGGGCGGCTGCACTGCGGTGTTCCCCTGCCAGCTGATAAAATCGCCTGCCTTCCTCCTCATAATCCTCAGCTGAGCGTCTCCGCCTGCCCCAGAGCCTCGGCGGTAGCTCACCAGTGCCGGGATAGAGAAAATCACTGGTTACATATTCGGGAAACATACCCAGAATGAAGAGACACAAATCAGCGATCCGCTTATAGAAGCCAAATCTGTGCTCTTCATCAACCGCTTGGCACAGCCTAACGAGGCTATCAATATCCATATCGCTAAACCTTACCTTCCGCCAGACACCCCTCCCCACCCGTACTGGCAATGTATAGCTCTCAATCCTGGTGAAAGAGGCGAGCATGTCAGCCAGATATTTCAGGACCGCCTTATTACTGAGGAACTGGACTACATCGGCGGAATCAAAAACGGGGATCCTTTGCGTGGCAGTCCTCTCCACAGTATAGCTTTGGCTCTCCAGATCCCTGAGGGCTGTTCTCAGCAGGACCTCAAACAAAAACCGCGGGCTAATTCGGGACATAATCCTCTCCTCACCCATCAGCATTATCCGCTGAAATAGCCTTCCTGCCTCTTGGTCCAGCAGGCTATCCACAAAGGTGGGATCACCCTTTATGGCATCTATCTTGGTCACGAGCCGAGGGGCTACCGTCTCCACCAGGAACCTAATGTCACTCTCTGAGAATTTGGCAAGCAGGGCTCCGGTCATTCCCCCACCTCACACCCATCTGCAGATTGGCCGCCACCGGCAGTAACCGGTTGAGCGGGCAATTCGGCAATTTTCCAAAAATAAGCGTAGGCCGTGCAGGTCTCGAACCTGCGACCCCCTGATTAAAAGTCAGGTGCTCTGCCAGCTGAGCTAACGGCCCATTTTAAACTTCTAACAGTCCCGCATCTGATTCTATCAAATCACCACCACCATTGCAAGCGCACCAGGCACAGATAGGCGGGTTATCCGCTATCCCCCAGCACTGACACCACCAGCTCACTCAAGTCAGCCACCGCTACTGACTCTTCGACCCCCTTAGCCTTGATACCATCCTCAAGCATGGTCAAACAATAGGGACAGGCCGTGGCCACCAGATCTACCTTGGCCTCAATTACCTCGGCAACCCGCCGCTCGCTGACCCGCTTATCTGGTGCCTCCTCCATCCACATATGCCCCCCACCACCACCGCAGCAGAAGCCATTGGCCCGGCAACGAGCTAGCTCCACCAGCCTTGCTCCCCCAATTACAGCCACTATTTGCCGGGGGGCTTCATAGATATCATTGTAGCGCCCTAAATAGCAAGAATCATGATAGGCCACCCGCCGGCCACCCCGCCACCCACCAAGCTTGAGCCTGCCCTGCCGAATTAAGTCCGCCAGGAACTGGGTATGATGAATAACCTCAAAGTTACCGCCAAACTGCGGGTACTCATGCTTCAGGGTATTAAAACAGTGCGGACAGGTGGTTAGAATCTTGCTAACGTGGTAACCCTTAAGAATCTCAATATTGCTCTGGCAGATAGTTTGATACAAATACTCGTCTCCCAGCCGACGTGCCGGGTCACCACAGCAACTCTCCTCAATACCCAGTATCCCAAAGTTGATTCCCAGTGCCTGCATTATCCTGACCATAGCCTGGCTCACCTTCATGTTGCGGTCCTCCAGAGCGGCACTGCAACCCACCCAGTAGAGCACATCCACCTCACTGTCTTCGGCGAGCACCTTAACCCCAAGACCCTCCGCCCAGTCGGTTCTGGTGGCAGTGGTTCCCCGATACGGGTGCCCCCGGGTCCCCAGGCTTTTCAGCGCTTCCTGAACTGGCTCCGGGAACTGGCTCCGTTCCATAGCCAGATTGCGACGCATATCAATAATCTTGTCCACATGCTCAATGTAAACCGGGCACACCTCCTGACAGGCACGGCAGGTGGTGCAGTCCCAGATAACCTCTTCGGTGATTACCTCAGTAAGCATATCTCGGCGGGATTCAGCAGGATTGCCGGTGACCGGCTTACTCCAAAGAGAAACTGGATATACGTCACTAAAATGCGCCTTGAGGTTCTGGATAACCTGCTGGGGGCTCAAG
>CAZAYK010000115.1:0-4345 GCA_964489415.1 uncultured Dehalococcoidaceae bacterium
GCCCTCGCCCAGCTCCAGGATGGAGATGTCAAAGGTGCCGCCACCGAGGTCATACACCGCGATCGTCTCATCAGTCTTCTTATCCAGCCCGTAAGCCAGGGAGGCGGCGGTGGGCTCATTGATGATTCTCAGTACCTCCATACCCGCTATCTTGCCGGCATCCTTGGTTGCCTGCCGCTGGCTATCGTTAAAGTAGGCGGGTACCGTGATTACCGCTTCGGTAACCTTTTCCCCGAGGTAAGCCTCAGCGTCCGCCTTGAGCTTTTGCAGGATCATTGCCGAGATTTCCGGCGGGCTGTATTCCTTGCCCCCCATAACCACCCAGGCGTCACCATTGGCGGCTCGGGTTATCTTGAAGGGGAGCAGTTTCTTATCGTATTCCACGCTGGGCTCATCAAACTTGCGCCCCATCAGGCGCTTGATGCTGAAAATGGTGTTATCTGAGTTGGTGATCGCCTGACGCTTGGCTACCTGCCCGACAAGGCGCTCACCCTGCTTGCTAATCGCGACCACGGAAGGGGTGATTCGGCCTCCCTCGGCATTGGGGATAATCACCGGTTCTCCCCCCTCCATCACCGCCACCGCTGAGTTAGTGGTACCTAGGTCAATGCCGATAACCTTCCCCATTCTTGGTTACTCCTCCTTTTCTTCCGTTTCTCCACTGCCAACGACTACCTTGGTAGGGCGGAGCAGTTTATCATTCAACAGGTAGCCCTTCTGAAACTCGCCAATCACCACCCCCTCTTTACCCTTATCCTGCTTCACCGCTTCGTGGAGATTGGGGTCAAAGGGCTCCCCCACGGCCTTTATTGGCTTCAGCCCCTGTGCCTCGAGGATTGCCTTGAACTTGCGCTCAATAAGCCTGATTCCTTCCACCCAGTCGAGCTCAGCATATTCCGGCGGGATGGAATCAAGCGCCCGTTCTAGGTCATCAATGACGGGTAAGATGCTGAGGATAAGGTGGGAGTTGGCGAACTTGTTGAATTCCTCCCTTTCCTGCTCAACACGGCGCTTGTAGTTAATGAAGTCTGCCTGAGCCCGTTGCCAGCTGGCCAGATAATCTTCCGCCTTTTTCTTTTCTTCCGCCAGCTGCAGCTTCAGTGCCTCAATATCTTCGGCCGCTTCTGGTTTTGTCTCGTTTTCTCGGGCTTCTTTCCCTTTGCCTCTCGTCATGGCTAATCCCTAGGCTGTTCTTGGTGAGGTTACCTTCCCGTAGAGCCCGGTCATCAGCTCGGTCAGTACTGAGGATAGATAGCCCACCGTGGGGATGGTGTGGGAATAGGGCATCCGGGTGGGGCCAACTACCCCAATAGTGCCCTCGGCTTCCTCAGGGAGGCCGTATTGGCTGATGACCACGCTGTAGTTCTGGATGGCCTTGGCTTTATTCTCCTTACCGATGATGACCTGGACGGTATGCCGTTTCATCTGTGCCGGAATGATAGCCTTGAGCAGGCTTCTCTGCTCCACCAGCTCCATGAGGGGCTGCATTCGCTCAGTGTGAGCAAATTCCGGCTGATTGAGCATGAAGTGGAGCCCATCCAGGTAGGGTTCATCATATTCCTGCTCATCTTCAGCTTGCATCATCTCAGTGAGATAATCAACTATCTGCTGTTCAAGGGGGGTAAGTTCGATTTCTTTAGCCCTGATCTGGTGGCGGTTAAGCCCGGAGTAGGCATCATTGAGTTTATTGCTGATGGCGGTAAGGCTGGGTTGATGCACCGCCTCGTTAAAGGTGATTAGCCGTTGCTTTATCTTGGCTCCGTGCAGGACAAGGACAATCAGGGCCAGGGTGTCTTGCAGGGAGACCAGTTCCAGGTGCTTGAATTTGCAGTCAGCAGGCTTGGGCATGGTGACAACGGCTACATTTTTCACCAGCCGGGCAAGTAGGGTTGCCGTCAGACTGAGCCATTGCTCCGTTTCCTTCTCCACCTGGTGAAAGAGGTGGCTTATCAACCGCTGCTCGGCCTCGGAAAGCCGGACATCTCGTAATGACTCCACATAGTAGCGGTAGCCCTTGTCCGAAGGCACGCTACCGGCGGAGGTGTGGGGACGAATGATATACCCCAGCTGCTCCAGTTGTGCCATCTCATTGCGGATGGTGGCCGAGCTGATCCCCCCCAGGGCTGGGTCCTCGGCAATCAGCTGGGAGGGTACCGGGGTTGCCCGGTTAATATAGTGCGTGACTATAGATTTTAGTATGGTTTCCGTCCGCGGAGATAACATCCTTACCCCCTTTAGCAGTCTAAGCCTTAGACTGCTAATCAATATCTAATTTACCATTTTCCCTGCGGTTTGTCAAGCTGGCTTTAGGGGGTTTTATCCGGGGCAGGACTCTTCCTTGACCGGTGATTTTCCCCTATGGTATATTTGGAGTGTGGATATTACCTGGCTGGGTCATGCCTGCTTCCGGATCAGGGGTAGTCAGGCGACCATCATCACCGATCCTTTTCCCCCGGGTTTAGGCTATTCACTGGGCAGACCTACCGCCCGCATTGTCACCATAAGCCATCAGCACCCCTCCCATTGTTACCATAAGGGTGTTGGTGGTGAACCCAGGATAGTTAGCGGACCGGGAGAGTATGAGATAAGTGGTGTCTTAATTATCGGGATACCTACCTTTCATGATGCCCGGAGGGGGGCGGTGAGGGGTAAAAACACGGTTTATCTTATGGAGGTGGATGGGGTATCGGTATGTCATCTCGGTGACCTGGGGCATGTGCTGACTACGGAGCAGGTGGAGGAGATTGACGTCGTTGATGTTTTGCTGCTTCCCGTGGGTGGGGTGTCCACCATCACTGCGGCTCAGGCTGCCGAGGTGATTCGCCAGCTGGAGCCGAAGGCAGTGATCCCGATGCATTATAAGACCCCGGTGTTAACCCGGGAACTGGACCCGGTGGAGAAGTTTCTCAAGGAAATGGGGGTTGAGAGCATTAGCTCCCAGCCCAAGTTATCCCTGAGCAAGTCCAATCTGCCCCTCAGCACCCAGGTGTTTTTGCTCGATTATTAAAGTTGGGGCAACAGTTAAATTCACCCGGCGAAGCAGGGTTAGTGGGGCTAGAACCGCCGGATTCCCAATACCAGCACCAGCATGACAACCAGCATCAGGATAATGGTGAGGAGCAGGGCGCCGATGAGATATATGATCCAGCTAGGTATGGTGGGGAGGGGTGGAGCCGTCGGCGGGGATGGTGGCGGGGGTGTTATCTGAGTGGGGAGAGCCGGGGTGGGCAGGGGCAGGATTGTTGTTATCGGTGAGGATGTTTCCTGAGGCGGTAGTTGTGGCGGTTCGGGCGGGGTTTCCGATGGTGGCGGCTGGGTGGTAAAGGCACCCACGGCGCTCCAGTCGCTGTGGGTACTGGCACTGAGTGCCCTGACCTTCCAGTAGTAAGTGGTCTCATGGTCCAGGGTGACATCGCACTGCCAGGCGGTGGTGGACAGGGCATAACTATCCAGCTTGGTGATGGAGGGGCTGGTAAAATCGGCGTCTTTAGACACCATTAGCTCGTAGGCATCGGCCCCAGCGACAGCACTCCACTGAAATACCGGTCTTACCGGTACGTTACTGGCGCCGGCTTTAGGGTTTTCCAGCTTAAGGGCGATGGCGGCACTATCAAGGCTGGTGGTGAATGACCATTTCGCTGACCACGGGCTTGATATCGGGGCGTTAGCTCTTACTCGCCAGTAGTAGGTGGTGGCTGGCTCCAGGGTGGGGAGGCGGACCGAGCTGGCTTGAGTGCTACCCTCAAATCCGGCGGGTACTGAGGAAAAGTCGGTGTCATGGTCAAGCTGCCACTGGTAACTGGTGGCACCCCGCAGCGTTTTCCAGTCAAGGCTAACATTGGTAATGGTGTGGTTAATCAGGGTCCCGATGCCGGAGGCTTGGTCGGCGGGTGCGGTGAGGAGGATGGGGGAGTAGAGGCTATCGTAAAAGGTCATCAGGCGGGTATTGGTGGTATCAATTGACCATAATCGGTGGCCACTCTGCCAGAGTCCAAGGAGGGTAGCCCCATCGGTGAGGCCGCGGGTTACCGAGGCGAAGGTCGGGCCGAGGGGGAAGGTGGGGTCAAGGCAGCGTTCCAGGCCACCATCGGCTTTGGCGTTGCTGGCGTAGAGGATACCCTCCGGCGAGAGGGCAATCTGGCTGAGCCGGCTGCCACTGGGCAGGGTGGTGTCAATGCTTTCCCAGTGGGTGCTGGTGCCGATAATAAAACGGGACACGCCCTGGTCGGCGGTGTCACTGGCGGCATAGACCGTCCGGTTGCTGGTGAAGTTGGGGTCAACGGCAACGGTTATCGAGCCGGTGAGTGGGGCGGAGGTGGCATCGGGGGGTAAGGGCGCGAAGGAG
>CAZAYK010000116.1:0-2487 GCA_964489415.1 uncultured Dehalococcoidaceae bacterium
TGTGCCCACTGGGGCGGGGGGCTACCCTTCTACGCATTAATGCCCGAGGTAAGGCGGGCAATGGAGAATGTCTATTTTGATACCGCCGCCTCCCCCTTTCTCTACACTCCCCAGATATATCACCAGGTCAGCCAGCTGGTCGGTGCTGACCGGATCCTCTTCGGCAGCGATTATCCCCTGCTACCCCCGTCCCGCCTCCTCAGGGAGATTGACAGCGCCAATCTGACCGAGGAAGAAAAAAACCTGATTCTATCCGGGAATGCCCGGAGGCTACTGGGTATTTAGGTGTGGATCATGAACCAGATACGTTCATTTATTGCCATTGAACTCCCCGATACCCTAAAAGGTGAACTCGCCCATCTTCAGGCGCAGTTAAAGGCGGGCAGATACCCCTCGGTAAAGTGGGTTGACCCGGACAGCATTCACCTCACTTTGAA
The DNA here is from genome assembly GCA_964489415.1 of uncultured Dehalococcoidaceae bacterium. GTDB lineage: Bacteria > Chloroflexota > Dehalococcoidia > Dehalococcoidales > RBG-16-60-22 > CAZAYK01. The sequence continues at coordinate 438 of CAZAYK010000116.1, forward strand.
GTTCCTCGGCAATATTGACACCAGCAAAATTGAGGAAATAACCGCAGCAATGGCCGAGGTTGCCCGGGGAATATCTCCCTTCCACCTCGAGGTTAACCAGCTGGGGGCCTTCCCCAATTCAAGGCGAGTTCAGGTAATCTGGGTGGGCATAAATGGTCAGGTTGACCATCTCCGTCAGCTACAGCAGCGCCTTGAGTCCCGGCTGGCTCCCCTCGGCTTCCCCCCCGAGTCAAGGCAATTTAAACCCCATTTGACCCTGGCTCGCCTCCGCCAATGGGCATCCGCTGAGGAACGAAGCGCCCTGGGCCAGCTCATTGCCAACACCAGCCTCACCGCCAATTATGCCTTCCCCGTAGATACTATTCACCTGATGAAGAGCCAGCTCACCCGAGAAGGCGCTATTTACCATCGAATTAGCTCGGCCCCTCTAGAAAAACCCTTGTCAACCAGCGGCATTTAGTGTATACTAGATTTGGTTTGCTTCTATAACACTTACTTTCGGTTGGGAGGAGGACCCTATGGAACAGTTTACTTTCCCCAAATGTCAGAAATGCAATACTGGAGACCTGGTGCCCTTATCTGATTTTGGCAGTCAAGGGGCAGCCATTCGTTACAAGGCATGGGTCTGCACCAATCCTGATTGCGGCTTCAACCTCAAAATCAGGAATGGTGACGTCTATATCAACGAACCCATCATGAGCGGTACGCTACATAATTCCCGCTCCCGCTAGGCTACCCGGTTACCGGGAGATGCTGGCTACGGATGGCAATCGTGCTCCCTCAGGTGGCGAAACTCAAGGGGATAGCACTGGATCTCCTTTTCCCCAAATTCTGTGTGGGCTGCGGTAAAGAGGGTGATTTCCTGTGCCCTTCCTGTCTTGAGTCATTGCCCTTCATCATGCCCCCGGTATGCCCCCGGTGTGGTCGCCCCCAAGCCGAGGGCACGCTCTGTCCCAGCTGCCGCCAGTGGCCAGCAGAGGTTGATGGCATTCGCTCTCCATTCCGGTTTGAGGGAGCTATCCGCCAGGCGATTCATGAATTTAAGTACCACAACCTTAGAGCCCTGGCTAATCCCCTTGCCCAGTTACTGCGGGACTATCTTACTGCCCACCCCCTGCCCGCCGATGTCCTGGTACCCGTGCCCCTACACCCCAAACGCCTCAAAGAACGGGGCTATAATCAATCCCATCAGCTAGCTGTGGCGCTGGGCAATCTCATCAACCTGCCCGTAGTAGCTGATTGCCTCCGGCGCCGGCGGCATACCCCTCCCCAAGCCCGAACCGCCACCGCCGAGGAGCGGCGCCGCAATACCGCCGATGCCTTTGCCTGCCGTGATGACCGGTTGCGGGGTAAGCAAGTGGTGCTCATCGATGATGTGGCTACCTCCGGGGCTACCCTCGATGCCTGTGCGGCTGCGGTAAAGGCTGCCGGCGCTACCTCGGCATGGGGGCTGGTCATGGCGCGAGAGGTCTAACCAAGAACACCGTGAGGAGTGCTGACCAATGGAACTGCGGATAACCGGGACCAATATTGAGCTGATGCCCCCACTGCGTCACTATATTGAGCGCAAGCTGGGCAAACTGGCTCGCCACTTCCCCAATATTATTGAGGTAAGAGCCGAAGCCTCTGAGGAGAAGACAAGGTCTCCCCAGCAGCATTACCTGGTCAGGGTAACCGTTGATAGCAGTGGTGCTGCCTTCCACGGGGAAGCCCGGGCTGAAGACCTGTTTAAGGCAGTGGATAAGGTGGCGGCAACCCTGATCCGCCAGCTGGAGCACTATAAAGGCAAGCTATATAAGAAAGGGCGGGGCAGCTCCCTCGCCCGAGGTGAACCCGATGAGACCGCCACGGCGGCAACCCCGGCATCCGAGGTGGTCAAGGTCAAGCGTTTTGCCGTGAAACCAATGTCACTAACTGAAGCCGCGCAGCAGATGGAAATCCTGGGGCATGATTTCTTCCTGTTCTACAATGAGGAGGAGGAGGTTAACCTGCTATACCGGCGCAAGGATGGTAACTACGGCTTGATTGAGCTTGAGCTGGGATAAAAATA
>CAZAYK010000116.1:2587-4306 GCA_964489415.1 uncultured Dehalococcoidaceae bacterium
ACCGGCGCAAGGATGGTAACTACGGCTTGATTGAGCTTGAGCTGGGATAAAAATAATTTCCTGGCTTGCCTTTTTCTTGAGCACGTGATATGATACCGCTACTTTTACCAACACCAGCGGGGCAGTAATGGCAACACGGCGCCGGAATCTATTTTTATATCTTACCCTGGCCTGCTTTTTCGGTCTGATCGCCATCTTCATTGCTGACGGCTATATGGGTATCTATGACACCCTGGTGATGACCGCCGGCGAATGGGAGCAGAGGATAGAGCCCGAGGCATGGCTAAGGCAGGAGCGGGGATGGATACAGAGTATCAACGTCAACTGGGGGGAAAAGGCGTTTTTCACCTATGAAGTGGATAACCGCCAGTTCTCCCGGTATACGGCGGATGTTAACGTCTCGGTGTGGCACAGCCAGGAAAAGGTGCAGGATGTGGTGTCCCAGCCAATATCACTGGATAATTTTGCTCAGGGGCAACTGGAATGGGTTATTGATACCGCCGAGCTGCTCCCCGCCGAGGCTTCCCCGGAGCAGGGCTACCAGTACACGGTGGTTATCCGGAGGGGAGAGATTGAGCGCAAGGTGATACTCTATGTCAACCCCCGCTTCCTCCCCAAACCGGTGCCGCCTCCACCCCGGTAATGACAGAGGTTTAACCGATGAAGATAGAATATGTTCTGTTCGGTTTCGGCATCCTGTTCTGCCTGGCGGGCGTTGGCTATCTGGCAGCAGAGTACGTGCGTTACCTCTCCGAGGCGGGCAAACTGGCCTCCCTACTGCTCACCGTGGCCATGTTCGCCTTCCTGAGTAAATACTTTGAAGACATCGGGTGGTGAGAAAAGGTGTTGACCGCAGTAGCCGTGGTAGCTTCCCTGGCCTTTATTGGCTGGCTCATCTACCGTGCCGTAAAACAGAAGCCGGTTAAGGCCCATACCGTGACCCGGGCCCTCGCCTATGTAACGGCTATCTATACCTTTGCCTTCTTCCTCAGCATGGACATTCCGCAGCTAATCAAGATAGTGGTCAGTATCCTGCTCGGTGCCCTGCTCATTGTCCTCGGAGCCCTGCTGCAGCGCCGCCAACCGGGCAGGCCATAGTTTACCCGGTACCGGCCATGACGCCTAAGCTAAGCTATGTAATCTTCACCACCGCGGCGGGGTGGGTGGGGATAGTGGGCTCAAGGCGGGGGCTACGGCGCACTACCCTGCCACAACCCTCACCCGAAGAAGCCCGCCACCAACTGGGGTATAGCCTCAATGAGGCATCCTGCTCACCCCACCGTTTTCAGGAACTAATGGAACGCCTCCGGGCTTACTTCACCGGTAGTTACATAACCTTCCCCGATAGGCTGGACCTGTCCGGCGCCACTGCCTTCCAGCGCCGGGTGTGGGCAGCAACCCGCGGCATCCCCTACGGTGAAACCCGGAGCTACGCCTGGGTGGCCCAGCAGATTAACCAGCCCCGGGCAGTAAGAGCCGTGGGACAGGCGCTGGGCCGAAACCCCCTGCCCATCATCATCCCCTGCCACCGGGTAGTCACCAGCGATGGCCGCCTGGGTGGCTTTGGCGGGGGGCTGAAAATGAAGAGTTATCTCCTCTCCCGTGAAGCTCTAGCGCACGGGCCAGTAAAGAGGCCGGCAACGTCGGTAATCTGGCTTCGCCGTTAGGCAGTCTTTATTTTGTCTCTGCCCAGGGGATGTTGGGGTTAAGCAGCCTAGC
>CAZAYK010000117.1:0-4237 GCA_964489415.1 uncultured Dehalococcoidaceae bacterium
CATTTACCCTCCTTGGGGGGAGGGTATTGGGATGGTTTGGCCGTAGGGTTTGTGCGCTAGCCAGTGGTCAAACCCGGCCTCTTTCTTTGCCAAGAGCCGCAAACAGGCATCGACTACTTGGGGGTCGTAAGTAGTGCCTTTCCCCGTGGCGATTTCTTGTTGAGCCTGGCTCAGGCTGAGAGCAGGGCGATAGGGGCGATGGGATAACATCGCTTCAACAACATCAGCCACCCCCAGGATCCTTGCCTCGAGGATAATGTCATCACCACAGAGACCGCCCGGATAGCCGGAGCCATCCAGCCGCTCATGGTGTTGGAGGATTGCCTGGTTAACCGGCCAGGGGAATGGGATCAACGCTAATATGTCATAACCTGCCTTGGGGTGCCGCTTAACTAGGCTGAATTCAAATTCGTTGAGCTTGCTGGGCTTGGTGAGAATCTCGGCGGGTACCCCCAGCTTACCCACATCGTGGAGTAATGCGGCAACATGTATTCCCTTTATCTGCCGTGGGGGAAGGCCCATCTCTTTAGCGATAGCACATGCTAAAGTGGCTACCCGTCGTTGATGCCTGGCGGTATAGGGGTCCCTCATTTCTACTACCAGTGACATGGCATGGATAATACCGTTCATTGAAGTGATACGCGGGCACTGTAAAGAGACGCCGCCAACCGCTATCAATTTGCATCTTAGCCGGGTTACCTCACGGATACGTCACAATATCCCCCGGAATGTTCACATGAAAGTCACAGTACGCAGATTTGGTAGCTGATGACCTTTTTGAGGGGGGTGCCGCCACCTAGGTTAACAATTTTAAGAAACGTGGTATCATAGTCTTAAAAAGAGATGGTAAGAGGGCCTATGTTGGCACCGGGCTATTTGAAGCTGCACCAGACGGGAGAGCTGGATGAGAGAATTGAGAGGCTCTATCACCTGCTTGCCTCCTGTGAGCTCTGTGCCCGGAGGTGCCGGGTAAATAGATTGGAGGGGGAGAAGGGGTATTGTCGGTCGGGTAGGGAGCTGGTCATTTCCAGTTATGGCCCCCATTTTGGCGAGGAAGAGCCTTTGGTGGGCGGCAGTGGGTTAACCATATGGAGCCAATTTGGCGTTCACCCTGTGGGTGGCTCAGGGACGATATTTCTGACCAACTGTAACCTCCTCTGCGTCTATTGTCAGAATTATGACATAAGTCATCTGGGCTATGGCCGGGTTACCAGTGAGGAGGCGGCAGCCGGTTATGCCCTTGAGCTTCAGAATAAAGGCTGCCATAACATAAACCTGGTTACCCCAACTCACTTTACCCCGCAGCTGGTAAAGACGATAAAAATCGCTGCTGAGAAGGGATTGCGTCTGCCCATAGTATGGAACTGTGGTGGCTACGAGAATGTAGAGACAATAAGGTTGCTTGACGGTATCGTTGATATCTATATGCCGGACATAAAATACGGCACCGAGGAACCAGCCAAAAGGTATTCCCATGCCCCGGACTACTTTGAAAAATGCCGGGAATCAATCAAGGAAATGCACCGGCAGGTTGGTGACCTCAGGCTAGATGACCGGGGGATAGCCTATCGGGGTTTATTGATCCGGCACCTGGTATTGCCGGATGATCTTGCCGGAAGCGAGCGGGTTTTGAAATTCATTGCCGAAGAGCTCTCCCCCAATAGTTACGTTAATATCATGTCTCAATATCGTCCCGAGGGGGAAGCCTATAAGTACCCGGAGTTGAATCGGCATCCCACCCGAGACGAGTATTACCGGGTAATTGAGATGGCGGAAAGGCTGGGGTTAACCCGGGGGCTTCAGCCCAAGCATCTGGGGAGGTTTTAGGCCAGGTTGAAATCCTTCCGAAAGCGGGCACGGGGAATATTCCAAGACCCCTTTATGAGTGTTTTCCCGATACTGGAGGAGCCGTTGCTGATCCATCTGCTGGGTGATTATTGTTAGTGAGGCCCGGAAGGCTTCTTCGGCACCCAATCTCTTTCTTGGTCAATGATGTGTCTTACCTGCCACCCCAGTTCCTCCAGCTTTAGGGCAATAAAGCGGCGATGGCAGCGCCAGGGGAATCGCTCGGCACAGATTATGGCTGTCCTCCTCTTCTCGGCTATTTCCTTCAGCCGGTTCAGACCATTTTGAAAGACAGGGGTATTGGTAAAGTCCGGGTAGCCGCCCCGGCGATAGCCGCCCAGCTCACTTCCCATGTAGATATAGTCAATTCCTGCTTCACCCAGCAGTCCGGCTAGCTTTTCCCTCCGGAAGTGCTCCCAGCGGCTGGAGGGAAACCTTCTCACATCTACCGCTACCTCCACGCCGTGGCTGGAGAGCAGCGCCACGAACTCCTCAATGGAGCGGGTGCTGGTGCCCAGGGTATAGATAATTTTGCCGGGTGCAATACTCAGCCTAATCTCCCTTGGTGCCAAAATCTACCATAGCACGCTGGCGGCACCTGTTCCGTTTGCAAAACCTTTATCGCTTGGTCACAGCCTGGTTTATTTCGTTACCTGACTTGGAGACCCGGGGGCGGAGTTATCTATGTCACCTACGGGGGTTGGCTCAATACCTCCGTCAAGCTACCACCTGAATGCCCTACTTCTGGTAGAAGCCGTCAGCTTTAAGCCCTTCATATTGCTTCAGCCCTTGTGGAGTTGGTTCATAACAGTAAATGGAAAGCCTGTCCCCGCTTTGCTGCTTTATTAGCCCCGCAGCAATAAGGGCCTTAAGTGAGGTTTCCCCCAGGTAGCCGGTAAAACGCAAATGATGGTCAGGCACTGGCTGACCGGTTCTCTGGTATTCCCGGCAAATGTCACCCAGAAGGTGCGCTGGCTCTTCTTTGAGGCTTTTTAGTACCTGAGTCATCACCTCGGTTGCTCCCAGCAGGGCGGTAAAATCATCAATAGCGCTCATCTTGCTCACCTTCTCACCAGTTTATGAATGTCCCTGGTTGTCGTTGGTTACACCCTTATTATCTCGGCCGTTATTTTATCGCTGATGGTCAGTAACCCAAAGGAGTTCTTGGCTTGGCCCGGGTTGAACAGGAGGCTTCCCCTGACGTACTGGTTATCGGGTTGGTGGGAATGACCATAGATGATGATATCCACGTCATCGAACTGCTCCCTGACTCGGTGGGCTATCCCCCAGGGTGCCCCCCAGCCATGGATGAGCCCGATCTTCTTCCCATTAATCACAAACAGCTCTTGAGGCGGCAGGGCCTTCTTAACTTCAGCGGAGTCCATGTTGCCGGCCACCGCTTTAACGCTGCCCACCAGTCTCAGTTCATCAAGGACTGCCTTGGCGGTGAAATCCCCGGCATGGACAATAAGATCTGCCTTGCCAAGTGCATTTACAATGGCTGCCGGGATTTCACTGAGCGACTGGGCGTGGGTATCCGAGATTACCACAATCCTCAATATCTGCCTCCCTTATTAGCTAAGAGGTGATACACCTTTACTTGCCTAATAGCCGGATAATAATGTTGAGAAGAACGGTGAGCCCGGCACTGAGCAGAAGACAGGTACCCAGGGGGAAGAGGAAGCTGAGGTTTCCCTTTTGTAGTGAGATATCGCCGGGGAGCCTTCCCAGAAAGGGGAGCTTCTGTCCAAATATAAAGAGTAGCCCTAACAGGGCAAGAAATACACCGAGGGATATTAGGAGCTTCCCTAAAGATTCCAAGCCTGGCATTCTATCCCACCCCCTCTTTATATTATAACCGTCTTGATAGGCAACTTAAAACTGGCGTAGCCGGTGTGATATACTTATCTTCGCCAAACAACTAATCCAGCAGGCAGCCAGACCACTGATGATGGTGGGGCACCAGCCTCACCTGGGCCATCTGGTGCCACTAATGGTTCTGGGTGCCGTGGAGAGGGAAATAGTCAGGTTCAAACTGGGTGGTGTGGTCTGCCTTAGCCCGGGCGAGAACCAGTGGCTTATCGAGTGGGCAATTATGCCTGAGCTTGTTCACCCATAGTTGATGCTGGTTATTAATAATTGCCCCCTTGGGAATTGGGGGGGCAATTATCGGGGGAGAGAAACCGGTTTACGGGGCCTTTCGGCGCGTAGCTAATTGCCAGGCAATTATACTGGCAATGATGATGCCGGCAATAATACCGCCGATGAGGTACCAGTTAAACGGCGCCGATGGTGCTGGTGCCCCGCCGGGTTCCGGTGCGGGCACTTTGCCGGGTTCTGGTGCTGGCTCTGCTGGTGGTCTGGCGGGTGGCGTTGTACACCCCACTGATAC
>CAZAYK010000118.1:0-4232 GCA_964489415.1 uncultured Dehalococcoidaceae bacterium
GGCCAGACGGTGGTGGCTACCGCGGCGTTGCTCATCACTGCCGCCAATGGTTATCAGGCAGCACTCATGGCACCTACCGAGATTCTGGCTGAGCAGCACTTTGCCACTATCGGGGAACTCCTGTCTCGGGTGGGGCAGTCAGCCGGCGAGGATTATCTGCGCCGTTTCTCCGGGGTTTTATCCCGCCCCCTTAGTGTGGCGCTGCTGGTTGGTGATCTCAGTCAGGCGAAGAAGGAGGAGATCCAGCAGGGTATACGGGCGGGAGAGATTGATATTGTTATCGGCACCCATGCCTTGGTGCAGAAGGGGGTGGAATTCCGGAGGCTGGGGCTGGCGGTGGTGGATGAGCAGCACCGCTTCGGGGTGGAGCAGCGCTCGGCGCTTAGGCAGAAGGGATTTAGCCCCCACATGCTGGTGATGACCGCGACGCCGATACCGCGGACACTGGCGTTAACCCTGTACGGTGATCTGGATATCTCGGTGATTGACCAGCTTCCCCCGGGGAGGCAGATGGTGAAGACGAGGTGGCTTAAGCCGCAGCAGCGGGAAATCGCCTTCAACTTTATCCGCCGCCAGGTGGCCGAGGGTCGGCAGGCATTTATTATTTGCCCCCTGATTGAGGAGTCAGAGGCAATTGCCGCTCAGGCAGCGGTGGTGGAGTATGAGTATCTATCCCGGGAGGTCTTTCCTGATTTAAGGCTGGGCCTGCTTCACGGGCGGATGGCAGCCGCCGATAAGGACAGGGTGATGGAGCGCTTCCGCTCTGGGGAGCTGGATATCCTGGTGTCAACCCCGGTGGTGGAGGTGGGTATTGATGTGCCTAATGCGACGGTGATGCTGGTGGAGAGTGCTGACCGCTTTGGCCTCTCACAGCTGCACCAGTTCCGCGGTCGGGTGGGGCGGGGGCACGAACAAAGCTATTGCCTGCTGCTGGCGGAGAACCCTTCCCAGGTGGGCAGGGAGAGGCTTGACATAATAGAAAAGACCTGGGATGGTTTTGCCCTGGCGGAGGAGGACCTGAAGATGCGGGGTCCGGGTGAGTTCTTTGGCACCCGGCAGAGTGGGCTGCCTGACCTCCGTATGGCCAAGCTTTCTGATGTGGGGTTGCTGGAGCTGGCCCGCAGTGAGGCGATAAGGCTCTTTGACGAGGATCCGAGTTTGGCCAAGGCCGAGCATGGTCTGCTGGCCAAGGAGTTGGCCCGGGTTTGGCCTGGGGCGGTGGAGTGGAGCTAAAAGAAAGGGGGTCAATTGTCATACGCCAAGGTTATTGTTAATCCGGTAGCCGGGGCGGGGAGGACGGCCAAGAAATGGCCCCATATTATGGGGCATTTGAAGCGGATCGGGCTGCGTTTTGAGCATGATTTGACCGAGGCCCCCGGGCATGCTATTGAATTGGCGAGATTGGCCGTTAAGCGGGGCTTCGAGAGGGTGGTGTCGGTGGGTGGGGATGGTACCATTAATGAGGTGGTTAACGGCATCCATGATGCGGGTAGTCTTGGTGAGGTAACCCTGGGCATTATTGAGACGGGCACCGGGGGGGACTATATCCGTACCATCGGGGTACCCCGCCTCTATGAGGATGCCTGTCAGCGGCTGATGAGCCGAAGCCGGCTTACCGTGGATGTGGGCATGGTGGAATATATGAATAATAATCGCCCGGTGCGGCGGTTATTTGTGAACTTTGCCGGTTTGGGCTTTGATGCCGAGATTGTCCGGCGCACCACTCAGCAGTTTAAGGCTCTGGGCGGCATGCCTTCATATCTTATGGGGTTACTGACCACCCTTATCTGTTATCAGAATCAGGAGGTGTCACTCATCATTGATGGTGAGGTGGTTGACGGCAAGGTTTGCACTGTCTTGATAAGCAACGGCAAGTATGGGGGAGGTGGCATGATGGCGGCACCTGAGGCTGACCTGACCGATGGTCTTCTTGATGTGCTGATCATCGGTAATCTGACTAAAGGAGACCTGCTCCGGTCTTTGCCCCGAATCTACCAGGGCACTCACCTCAGTCATCCCAAGGTTACCCTGAAGCGTGCCCGGGAAGTAGAGGTGCGGTCAGCACGGCCGTTGCCGCTGCAGGCGGATGGTGAGCTTTTAGGGGTGGTGCCGGCACACTTCCGTATCATGCCGGCGGCACTGAATATTGTCATCTAGATGGTGGTAGTAAGGTGGGCTAAAGTGAAGTATCTTCTTGGCCTGTTGGTTGTGTTGGTCGTCTCCGATGGGTTCCTGACCCAGTTTCTGATTGATGACGGGCGGGCACGAGAGGGCAACCCCTTTTTGCAGCCGATAGTGGGTGATGTTGGCTTTCTGGTACTCAAGGTGGTGGGGGCCCTGCTTTGTGCCGTTATTCTGTGGGACATATATCGGCGCTTCCCCAGGGTGGCCGTAATTGCCACCTCCTGCTTTGTGGCGGCCTATACCGGGATTATTATCTGGAACCTCATGGTGCTGGCTGCGGCTTGACTTCAGCCTGGGGCTGAGCCAACCTTGGCTACTCGGGCAGGGCGTGGGCAAAGACAATCTCGCGGGGTACTTTGTAGTCAGCCATTCTGGGTTGGCAGAATTGCCGGATTTCTGCTTCGGTAGCGGTCTCACCTTCTTTGAGGACGATTACCGCCCTGACTATTTCCCCGCGCCACTCATCGGGAACCCCCATTATTTTTACCTTGGCTATCTTGGGGTGGGTGGACAGTACTGCCTCAATGTCACTGGGGTAGATATTTTGCCCTTTCAGGATGAGCATTGGCTTCTTTCTTCCCGTGATGTAGAGATAGCCGTCCTCATCCATCTTCCCGATATCCCCGGTGTGCAGCCAGCCGTTGCGGATAACTTCGGCAGTGGCTTGAGGGTTGTTATAGTACCCGCTCATGATTAATCCCCTGACGATAATCTCCCCCGGGTGATTGGCGGGTAGCTCACGGCCGTTATCATCAACTATCTTTATCTCCCAGCCGGGTAGTGCCTTGCCCACTGAGCCGAGCTTCTCCTGGCTTGTGGCGCCCCCGCCGGTAACATGAGATACCGTCTCGGTGAGGCCCCAGACATCAAGAATAGTCAAGCCATAATAGTGCTTGAATTGGCGGATAATATTGACGGGCAGGTGTGCCCCGGCGGAGACACACAGACGCAGAGAGGACAAATCATTCTTCACTCCCTCACGCTGGGCAACATTAACCGCCAGGGCATAGATATAGGGTACCCCGAGGCATATGGTGCCCCTCTCCCGCTCAATAGCTTTCAAAAAACTGGTGATTGACCTTCCTGTCCCGGGGATGATCACCACGGTGCTGCCGCGATTAATCGCGGTCAGCATTACCGAAGCCAGGCCAAACATGTGGTACATCGGTAAGGCAAACAGCAGGGACACGTCATGGTCGGTTTGCTGGAAGGCATCGGCATAGATATTCGCCGCCAAAACCAGGCTGCGGTGGGATAGCATGGCTCCCCGGGGGTGGAGGGTCGGTCCGCTGGCGTAAGAAATGGTGGCGATATCATCCGGCGCTGGCTCCGCAGCCACTGGTGATGCCGGGCTGGTTGCCAGCATTTCCTGATAGCTGAGGAAGGGGTGGTGGGGATTAGGGGTGGTGTCTATCACCTGTTGGATATAGCCCAGTCGGGGTAGGGTGGGGATTATTGGTTCCAGAATGGGGGCTTCGGTTATCAGGACCTTGGGCTGGCAGCTATTAAACAGGTGGGTTAGCTCGTCAGGCTTATGTCTGATGTCCAGCGGGGTGGGTATGCCCCCGGCCTTGATGGTGCCAAAAAAGCAGGTAACAAATTCGGGGTTATTGGGGAGCATGATGGCCACGCGCTCACCCTTGCTTACCCCCATTGCTATCAGGGCATTGGCCACTTTGTTGGCGGCGCTGTCCAGTTCGGCATAGGATACCCGCTGCTTCCCCATGACGAGGGCCGCTTTCTGGGGATGGTTATTGGCGGTCTCCTCCAGCATTGCCTTCAAGTTTGTGCCTGTCGCCATGGTTGGTCAGAACATCTTCTGGGATTACCCGGGCAGCTAGGGGGCTGGCGTGGCGGGGGGAATGCCGGGCTAGAATCAGTATAGCAGAACCTAGCTGTTTTGCCAAAGGGCCCTGGTGGTGGGGTGGTAGCATTCTCTGGGGCAGGGTAGCCCCTGCCGAACGGTAATATCTTGCCGGATTGATTAGTGCTGGGTTAACCCCGCAGGCGTCTTCGTCTTGCCTTCCTTTTTGCTTTCAGGCGGGCAG
>CAZAYK010000119.1:0-4201 GCA_964489415.1 uncultured Dehalococcoidaceae bacterium
TGGTTCAGGTCAATCCCGAGGCAATGGGAAAAGCTTTCCCGAATCTCGCTGGCGATCTCCATCTCGCTCCGGGGCGCCGCCGACACGACCTCAATCTTGTTCTTAATATCCCTGACTCCGGGTGTTGCCCAGGCTTCGTGTTCCGCCAGGCGCTTCTCGGTTGCGGTTGCCACGGAGCCGGCGAGATAGACCACGCCGTTAATCACCTCAATAGAAAGCCGGCAGCGGCGAGTCCTCGGGTTTTGGGCCAGGGTTTGGCTGAGGTGTTTCTTCAGACTCTCGTCATCAACTACGGGTAAGGGCAATATTCTCAGCCTGTTGACTATGTCGCGGATGCCGGCAATCTGGCGGGCTATTTCTCCCGCCAGCCTCTTCTGCTTCAGGTTGGGAACTGCCCCTTCAATATAAGCCACGCCCTGCCGCACCCTTACCTCCAGTTCGGCTATTTCCAGTAGGCCGTGTTCCTTAAGCCGGTGGACAAGGAACTGCTCGGCCTCGGCATCCGGGGTTTCCAATCGTGGCGGCTTCATGGTTATCGTCTCCTTTCCTGCCCTGTTCTTCTCGCCAGTGCCTGGGTGGCTCTCTCATTATGGGCCAGGTAGAGCTCTATCTGGTCATGGCTGGGATAGCCACTCTCCACCGGGGTGGCGTTGCCGAGGGCAACATGTAATCCCCTGAGCCGTTCTGCCAGGCTGAGCGTTTCGGCGAGAAGGCTCTCGGGGACGATGCTGGCGTAATTTTCCAACTGAATCTGCCTTGTCGCTACCCTCCGCATACCACGCACCTGCTCATCCTGATTACCTCACCAGACTCATCATGGCGATACCTGCTGTTACCATGGTTGTGGCCAGTAGCTTGTGCCATATTACGGGCCGGGATAATTGTTCCGATATAAATCGGGGTGCGGTGACCGTCAGCAGTGTGCTATAGATCAACACCATTAGCGGTCTGGTGGCGGTAATGGCTGATACCAGTGATATTGGGCCGAGGGTGATCGCCCGGAAATAGACAATTATGGAAAGGGCTAAAAGAGTCTCGCCCAGTAGTATCATCCCCAGGGCTCGGGGGCGCTTTACCAGGGAAGATATTTCGCCACGAGCCCCGCTGCTCACCCCGGCGAGGATAAGTAATGGGGCACCACCGAGGCTGGACAGGGCAAAGACCTGCCCGCAGGATAGTGACTCCAGTGCCAGCTTGGCCAGAATGACAAAGGTGGCAATGCCGAGGCTACCCCCGGCAAGGTAGACGAAGGACTTGCCCAGCCTCACGCTCTGACCGGGAAGTGACCTGTGCTGGGATACCAGGATTGAGCCGGCGACCACCATAGCGATGGCCATCCACTTTATCGGGGTCATATTCTGACCGAGGAAGGCAGTAGCCAGAATAGCCACGAATAGGGGATAGCTGTCTATGATGGGAACTGCCCGTGATACCTCCCCCTCAGCCTGCAGACCTTTATACTGGGCAATCAGGCTGAGCGCCCGCACCATCCCTGCCAGCAGAGCCAGCAATACCGGCCAGGATGACGGTAGCTCTCCTGGGGGCTCCATTTGCCAGAACAGCGCTGCCCCCAGGGCTTGGGCTATGCCGGCCCATGCCCCGTAGGTAACCACGCTGTGCACCCGGCTGTCGAGGCAGTGCTTCTGCACGATGACCGCTGCCGAGCAAATCCCGGTGCTTAGTAGAGACAGCCATACCCACTCCATTGCCTTGCCTCTTGGTATTAACTCCTAGTTTTTCGAGGTGGCCACCCGATTCAACCCCCGGTCATCGAGGGTAAACTCTACCGTTGTATCCGGGAAGCTGGCGGTGTTGCCCGGTGTCGCCTCCTGTGGCGCCAGCGATTCTGACAGTATTCGCTCGTAGGCCCGGAGGTAGTCATCGGCCATCCGGGGCGCATCAAAGTTTTGCTCCACATATTCCCGGCAATGCCTGCGGTCAATCTGATAGACATTGTCTACCGCCTCGGCCATCTCGTCGACCGTGTTTACGACAAAGCCGGTCTCACCATGCTTCACCACCTCCGGTGCTGAGCCTCGGTTGAAGACCACCACCGGTGTCCCGCAGGCCATGGCCTCAATAAAGAACAGGCCAAACGGCTCTGGCCAGGTAATCGGGGCGAGTAGACAGTAGGCCCGGGCCATTAACTCCCGCTTCCGGTAATAGTCCGCCTCACCCACGTACTGGATCTGGTCACCATCTACTTCAGGCATCACCATGGTGCGGAAATACTCCTCATCCATCGGGTGCACATTGCCAGCAATAATCAATCGGCGCCGGAGCTTGCGGGCAACCTCAATGGCAATGTGGGGCCCCTTTTCATAGCTGATACGGCTCAGGAAGAGCAGATGTGGTTCCCGGTTACCACCATTAAAGGGATACGATTTAACATCTATGGCGTTGTAGATAACGCCAACAAAGCGCTCCTTATCCGGCAGCAGTGACTTGGCCGAGTGGCTGATGGTGTTATACCAGCCCTTGTAGTGAGCAAACAGTTCCAGCCAGTCCCCGCTGAGTCCGCCGTGAAGAGTGGTGAGCACCGGTGTCTTGACCAGGCCTGCCGTGGCCAGACCTTCCAGGCAGGTATGGTTGTGGATGATATCAAACTTATCTGCCTGCTCCAGGCAGGAGACCACGCTTATCATAGTAAGAATGCTCGCATCCCGCCCCGAGCCCCTCAGAAAGTGAGGGCAAACCGATACCAGCTTGGCACTAGTCACCGAGTCACCGCTGGCAAAGAGGGTTACCTCATGCCCTCTCCTCACCAGCTCCTCGGTAAGCAGGCTGACAACTAACTCGGTGCCACCATAGGCTACCGGGGGCACCCTCAGTTCCAATGGAGAAACCATGGCAATGCGCATCCTCATACCTCCCTGGGCTAAAGATCCCTCACTACTGAGTGTAGGTAATCCTGTGTCAGAATAACGCTAGAGAATTATTAGAATTGCATAAGAGCCTTGGTTTTCCCTGGCTAGCCTCCGTTGCCTCAGGGCACGTCAAGACAGCCTGGGGCAAGCTGAGGGAACGCCCCCGTGAGGGATCACTTCTTGGCACCTTCAATCATCGTCTTGGCTTTAACCTTAATCTGCTTGGGCTTGATCTCCTCTGCCTTGGGCAGGGTCAGGGTGAGGATACCATTCTCAAAGACTGCCTCTGCCTGGCCGCTCTTGACCGGCACCGGGATGGTCACCGAGCGGCTGAAGGTGCCGTAGCGGCGTTCCTTGCAGAAATAGTCCTCCTGCTTGACCTCTTCCTCCTCCCTGTGCTCTCCCTTGATGGTGAGGGTATCGCCGGTGATGGAGATGTCCACCTCCTCGGGCTTGACCCCAGGGAGAGCCGCCTTAACGATTACGTCATTGGCTGTCTGGTACATGTCAATGGGTAGCTCCCATCTGGCGGCATCAGGCCAGAAGCGCCAGGGACGGACGAGGCTATCCTCAAAAAGCCGGTCCATGGCCTCTCTGAGGCTCATCATCTCTCGAAACGGCTCCCAGCGTATAATGGCCATAATCTCACCTCCCCGTTGTTTTATCATTTGCTTCGGGCGCACCCCTCAGCTTGCCCCAAGCTGCCTTGGCTTGCGGTTGGTTGTGCCTCATCTAGGCTGCTAGACACGTGGTGGCCGCACCGCAAGCGCTCTTCATGCCGGATGTTGCTCGTATCTTGGTAGAGAAAGACGCCGCTGCATCGGGGGCAGCTCTTCACTTTCCCCATGACCACCTCACCGGATGCTACTTAGCCTTGTCTGCCTGGTGAATCGGTTGGCTGGCTTGTTTTCCCATGTCAACAATGCTGTGCAGTTCACGGGTATATCCGCACTGAAGACACCGCTCATACCAGCCGTAGAAGTCTCTATCCAGATAGACATTGCCCCCGCACTTGGGGCAGCGCTTTCGCGTGAATCCCTCTCTCATCATCGGCCTCCCTCAACCAGGTAATTCTCACCATACTGGACTTACCCTTATTAGCAGTCTAAGGTTTAGACTGCTAATTCCATTTTAGCCGGATTTGTATTAGAATAACGCTAGAGGTTTGTTAAAAATTCATTAGAGCCAAAAATTCCGGGCAAGGTGTGGAGGCGATGACCAGTGGTAGAGATTCCCAAGACTGCCTCGGAGCAGATTGACCTTAAGGTGACCCTGGAGGTAATTCTTAAGAATGCGGTCACCACTCTGGGGGGCAGTGCCGGTGTAATCGCCAC
>CAZAYK010000120.1:0-4184 GCA_964489415.1 uncultured Dehalococcoidaceae bacterium
ACCGGCAATTGCGGGCCTAATGCCTATCAGGTGCTGTCCTCCGCTGGCATCCAGGTAATAACCGGGGTTTCGGGTAAGGTGAGGGATGCCATTGAGGGCTATCGGTCAGGGAAGTTCCAAGCCAGCGCCCAGCCCAGTGTGCCCGATCACTTTGGTGTGGGCCGGGGTAGGGGAATGGGGCTTGGCATGACCCCACCGCCAGGCCCGGCACCACGGCCACAAAGCCCGGAACAGGAGCTCCAGGCACTCAAGGCCCAATCACAGGCAATGGCACAGCAGCTAGCTGAGATTCAGCGCCGGATTGAGCAGTTGGAGAAGAACAGGGGATAACGAAGAATACTGGAGGTGAGATTATGCCTAGAGGAGATGGCACCGGACCTCCCTGGGGTGGCGGACCGGGTACAGGTAGGGGTATTGGGCGGGGAGGCAGGGGTGCCGGCAGGATGAGGGGTACCAGTCCTGGAGCCGGCCCCGGTGGGGAGTGTGTGTGCCCTAACTGCGGAGCAAGAGTGCCCCATCAGGTAGGGACACCCTGCTATAGCCTGAGCTGCCCCCAGTGCGGGGCAAAGATGGTCAGAGGCTAGTATGATCATATCAGTAGCCAGTGGTAAGGGAGGAACAGGCAAGACGCTGGTGGCTACGAGCCTTGCTCTTTCCCTGAAAGATGGGGAGAAGGTGCAGCTTGTCGACTGTGATGTCGAGGAGCCGAATGACCATGTGTTTCTGAAACCCGAAATCACCGGGAGTGAAGCCGTAGCCATTCTGGTTCCCAGGGTCGATGAGGGGAAGTGCACCTATTGCGGCAGGTGTGCTGAGGTGTGCGCCTTTAATGCCATTGCTGTGCTGGGTAGCCACGTGCTGACCTTCCCCCAGCTCTGCCATGGTTGCGGTGCCTGCAGCTACCTCTGCCCCGAGAAGGCTATCTCCGAGGAGAGCCGCCAGACGGGGCTTGTCGAGTGGGGACACTCGGATGGCGTGGGCTTTGTCCACGGCAAACTGACCGTGGGCGAGGCGATGGCACCCCCCGTCATCAGGAAGGTGAAGGAATATGCCAGGACCGATGGCACAGTCATCATAGATGTCCCGCCGGGGACATCCTGCCCCGTGGTGGAGGCAATTAAGGGGAGTGATTTCTGCCTGCTGGTAACCGAGCCGACTCCCTTCGGGCTCAATGACCTTACTCTGGCCGTAGAGACAGTAAGAAAACTCGGTATCCCCTGCGGCGTTGTGCTCAACCGTGCCGGTATCGGTGATGCTGGGGTGCAGGAATATTGCCAAAAAGACAACATCCCCATCCTGCTCACTATTCCGCTGGATACCGAGATTGCCCGCCTGTATTCGCGCGGGGTTCCTCTGGTTGAGGGCTTGCCGGAATGGCGGGATAGCTTCCGCCAGCTTTTTGAAATGATAAGGGAGATTGTAGATGAAAGAAGTGGTAATACTGAGCGGTAAGGGGGGTACCGGAAAGACCACCATAGCTGGTTCCTTGGCTGCCCTGGCTAAGGAGAAGGTGCTCGCCGACTGTGATGTGGATGCTGCTGACCTCCACTTACTGCTCAGCCCTTCGGTGAAACAGAAAAGCGAGTTCTGGAGCGGGCAGGTAGCCCACATAGATGAAGATAGATGCACCGAGTGTGGGCTGTGCCAGGAGATTTGCCGCTTTAATGCGATCAAGGATTTCAGGGTTGACCCGGTGTCCTGCGAGGGCTGTGGCTTCTGCTCACATGTATGCCCGGTTGAAGCCATAACCATGGAGGAAACCATGTCCGGATACTGGTTCTTCTCCAACACAAAGTACGGGCCGCTGGTTCATGCTCGGCTGGGAATAGCCCAGGAGAATTCCGGGAAGCTGGTGGCGCTAGTCCGGCAGCAGGCGAAGCAGATTGCCGAAGAGAGGAGCCTGGACTATATCATCAGTGACGGCCCACCGGGCATTGGCTGCCCCGTCATCTCATCGCTGTCAGGGGCCAGTATCGCTCTTTTGGTTACCGAGCCCACCCTTTCCGGAATGCACGATTTAGCGAGGGTTCTTGGTGTCTGCCGGCACTTCGGCGTACCCGCCCTGGTTTGTATCAACAAATATGACCTGAACGAGGAAAACACGCAGCAGATTGAAAGCCAGTGTCTTAGCCTGGGGGTAGATATAGCCGGGAGGGTGCCTTTTGATAATGTGGTTACCCAGTCAATTGCTCAGGGAGTGCCGGTAGTGGAATACACCCGCGGCCGGGTGACTCAGGAGATAGAAAGGATGTGGCATACTCTCTCAATAATGCTAAGGGATGGTGAGAAGGGGTGACCGCTTATGCCAATCTACGAATACGAGTGTACTAAATGCGGTGAACGCTTTGAACTGCGGCGGAGCATGAGCGATAGTGACCAGAAGGTAAAGTGTCCCCGTTGTGGGGCAGAGGATTCACGCCGGGTTTTCTCAGCCTTTGCCACCACTTCCGGCGGCTCCTGTGCTCCGAGCAGTCCCACCTGAAGCGTCAGCTTGTGAGGCAGGCTGTCTCACGTAAAATAAGCTTGGAAAGGAGCTGGTGAGAGGATGCCAATTTATGACTTCAGGTGTCGGGAGTGTGGCAAGGTATCAGAGGTATTCGTCCGAGGTAGTGAGCAGACTCCCCGCTGTCCTGATTGTGGCAGCACTAACCTAGAACGGCTGATGTCCTCATCCTACATGGTTAAGATGGGTAGCCAGGCTCCCGGCACTACCTGTTGTGGCCGGACGGAGCGTTGTGAGGCACCACCCTGCTCCACCGGAGGTACCTGCCGGCGGCACTAAGGGGCTTAGTGGAAAAATCAATAGAGGGAGGTTACTATGAGGTATGCGGTGCCGGTGAGCGGCGGTGTGACATCGCCGCACTTTGGTCATTGTGAGCATTTTGCCCTGATCGATGTTGATGAAGATAGTAAGAAAATAATCAGCAAGGAGCTCGTCCCATCACCGGGGCACCAGCCTGGTCTGTTACCCGAATGGCTGGCAGAGCAAGGCGTCTCCTTCGTGATTGCTGGTGGTATGGGAAGCCGGGCGCAGAGCCTTTTCCGGCAGAATCGCATCGGTGTCATTGTCGGCATTACGGAAAGCGACCCAGAAAAAGCCGTTCTGGATTATCTCAATGGCCAACTAGCTGTTGGAGATAACATCTGTGACCACTAAGGTATAAGAAGGTATAAGATTGGAGGAGGAAATATGCCAACAAAGGAGCAGGTAGTTGAAAGCCTTGAAACAGTACTGGTGCCGGCTGTCAAACGCAGCATAGTCAGCATGAACCTGGTGCGGGAGGTCACCACTTCTGATAAGAAAGTAAATATCACTCTGGCATCAACCGGATTGATTCCGGGGGCACAGGACTGGATCAAAGCCAAAGCTAAAGAAGCTGTTGAAAAGCTGCCCGATGTTAGTGATGTGAACATCGAATATACTGATGCCATGGCAAAAGACCTGAACAAGATAGGCCATATTCTTGCCGTGATGAGCGGTAAGGGAGGAGTGGGCAAGTCTTTAGTATCAAGCCTGACTGCCATCGCCCTCAACCGTAAGGGTTATGAGGTGGGCATTCTGGATGCCGATATTACCGGCCCGAGCATACCCAAAATGTTCGGCATTAATGTTCGGCCAGGTGGCAATGAAAGTGGGATACTGCCCGTACTGTCGAGGTCAGGAATTGAAATCATGTCCATCAACCTCCTCCTGCCCAGCGAGGATGACGCCGTTATCTGGCGGGGACCCCTGATTGGGAAAGCAATCCAGCAGTTTGGCGAAGAGGTACTCTGGGGCAGTCTTGACTATCTGATTGTTGACCTGCCTCCAGGCACTGCCGATGCGCCACTAACCCTGATGCAGTCCTTTCCAATTTCGGGGGTAATCGTTGTTTTCACCCCTCAGGACCTGGTTGAGATGATTGTCCGCAAGGCAGTGAACATGGCCCGGAAAATGGAAAAGCGCGTTCTGGGTGTGGTTGAGAATATGAGTTACCTGTACGTGCCCGAGATAGACAAAAGGATTGAGATATTCGGCAAAAGCCGAGCGGAGGAGATGGCTCATGCCGCCAACGCACCACTTCTGGGTCAGTTGCCCATAGACCCGGAGCTAGCCAGGCTATGCGATGAGGGCAACATAGAGCGCTACGATAGTGAAACCGTAACCAGGCTGGGTGACTCTCTTATCCAAGCGCTACCCGCTG
>CAZAYK010000121.1:0-4164 GCA_964489415.1 uncultured Dehalococcoidaceae bacterium
AATGGCGACGATGAGGGCGAACCAGTAAAGCTCGTTCATGGATACCCCCGTGGCCCCTTTCAGCACGTAGCCAGCACCACCACCGGCGAGCTCACCACCCACCGGGCGCCACAGCAGGAAGATAATGCGCAGTGCTTCGGGGACAACCATGGTACCGATGGCGAAGTAGATGCCGCGAAGCCGGAACACGGGGATGGATATCAGCAGGGCAAATATGCCGGCAACTATGGCTCCCGTGATTATTCCCACATAAAACGGGATACCCAGCCAAGTGAGTATGATTAGTGCATACCCGGCCAGACCAACGAAGGCCGCCTGACAGAGGGATATCAGGCCTGAGTAGCCCGCCAGCAGGTTCCACATATTGGCCATAGCTAGGTAGAGGAAGAAGAGGAAGATGTAAAGCAGCCAGTTTAGGGGTAGGCCGATCACTGGCAGCACCACCAGTAGGGCTATCAGGGCTATGGCGATTATCAGTCCTCGGCTCAATTTAGGTAGACTAACCTTCATTTTTCTCCTAGCGACCAAAGATGCCCTGTGGCCTCACGGCTAACAGGATAAAGACAATAAGGAAAACCCACAGCATCTGGGTAGCGGCACCGGCGAAATAAGCACCCAGCGTCTGGGCCAGCCCGAGGATCATGCCCCCGAGGAATGTTCCCAGGATGTTGCCCAGGCCACCCAGGATGACCACGCCAAAGGCGATGACCAGGAAAGAGACCCCTGATTGGGGGGTGAAGGGGAAGGTCAGCCCGAGGAAGACACCGCCAATGGCGGTGATGGCCATAGCGATACCAAAGGCAAGGGCATAGGTGCGTTCCGTATTGATCCCCATCAGCTGGGCGGCGCGGGTGTCCTGGGAAGCGGCATTAATTGCCTTGCCCAGATAGGTTCTCTTCAGAAATTCACGGAGAAGGAGCATAACAACAAGGGCAGCGATAAAGTCCAACAGGTAAATCATGGGCAGGTGAATTATTTCCCCCAGCCTCAGGTTTGCCATGGAATAGGAAGTAGTCAGCCCTCGGGATAATGGGCTCCAGATGATCTGGGCAAAGTTTTGAATGACCAGGGAAATGCCGAAGGCAATGAGTAGTGGGGCTTCCATAGATATCTGAAATGCCCGGCGCATGAGGAAGGTCTGGATAGCGTAACCGATGAGAAACATCACCGGTAGCCCCATGACTAGGCTGAGGATGGGGTCTATCCCGAGAATGGTCATGGCGGCATAAGCCAAGTAGCTGCTGAGGACGACGAGGTCACCATGGGCTACGTTGAGCAGCTTCATCACCCCGAAGACCAGGGAAAGACCCAGGGCGATTAAGGCATATAGCCCACCGAGAAGGAGCCCCATGGCAACGGGGGTGGCTAGGTTACTAAGAGAGTCAAGAGTCATCGGTTAATCATCCTCAAATACCAAAATAGGCCTTTTTAACCTCCTCCTCCTCGCGCAGGTCAGCTACATTCCCGCTCATGACAACTCGACCTGTCTTCATAATATAGGCTCGGTCGGCTTCCTCAAGGCTGCGCCTGACATTCTGTTCGACAAAGAGAATGGTAATCCCCCGTTGTCGGATTTCCCGAAGGACCTTGTACAGTTCATTGATCACGATGGGAGCCAGACCGAGGGACATTTCATCAAGAAGCATCAGCTTGGGGTCAGACATCAGGCATCGCCCCAGGGCGAGCATCTGCTGCTCCCCTCCGCTCAGTGTCTTGGCCAGCTGATTCTTCCGCTCGGCCAACCGGGGGAAGAGGTCATATACCCGCTCCAGGTTTTGTTTCCAATTCGACCTTGCCCGGCTACTGTAGGAGCCGATGATGAGGTTATCCAGCACGCTCATATTGGGGAAAAGCCTTCTTCCCTCGGGGACTTGGGAGATGCCCAGGGTGACTATTTGGTAGGGATTGAGGTGGGTGATGTCCTTCCCCTCAAATTCAATACTGCCCTTGGTGGGGTGGATGATACCTGATATGGTGTCGAGCAGGGTGGATTTGCCCGAGGAATTGGCCCCAATCAGGGCAACAATCTCCCCCGGGTGAACCGCCAGGGAGACGTCCCACAGGGCTTGAAAACTGCCGTGGAAGACGTCAATGTTGTTAACCTTGAGTAATGCCTGTTGAGGTGTTTGCTCCATGGCTAAAATAGATCCGAAGCCACTATCCGAAGTAGGCTTCAATTACCTTTCTATCCTCCATAATCTCCTCAGGTTTACCCTCGGCAATTTTACTACCTTTATCCATGACGACAATCCGGTCAACGGCTTTCATCATTACCTTCATCACATGCTCGATGAGGATAATGGTTACCCCCATATCATTTATTTCTTTGAGCAGGTCTAATATCCTGGGGATTTCCTCTTCGGTGAGGCCGGCGGCTACTTCATCAATCAGCAGCAGTGTTGGCTTGGTAGCCAGGACTCGGGCCAGTTCCAGTCTCTTGAGGGTAACCACTAACATGTCTCTGGTCAGCAGGTCTTTCTTATCGCCAAGGCCCACCATGTCAAGGATGCGGTGGGCCTCTCTTTCCGCTTCCGCCTGACTGAGATTCTGGCCGTATATCGCCGCTACCATTACATTTTGCAGGGCAGTTAGGTTGGTGAAGGGTTGGGGAATCTGGTAGGTGCGGGTAATCCCCAGGTGGCAGATCTTATGCGGGGGTAAGCCGGTGATATCATGCCCCTTAAACCTTATCCTCCCCGAGTCAGGCTGGTATTCACCGGCGATAACATTGAGTAATGTTGTCTTGCCGGCACCGTTGGGGCCCATTAACCCCATAACCTCACCGGGCTGTACATCAAGGCTTACGTCATTAACGGCAACCAACCCTCCGAAGCACTTGGTTATTCTATCTACAGAGAGAACCGGCGCTTCCATACACTACCTGCTCTCCTCCCAATCATTGAGCATTCGGCCGTCTCTTCACTTCGCGGGGAAACCAGTGTGATACCTCATCATATCACACCAGCTTCCCCACAGTATATCATGTTAAACTTAGCCTCCACAAGCGGGACTCTTTCCCCAGCACAGGGAGAACCGGCAAGTATTTGGCCCCATCATCCCGTACTGATTTATTCGTAGGGGATGGGGAAGATGAACTTACCCTGTGCTGGTAGGAAGTCATGCTTAGAGAAGACTATCGGGCATTCCCATACCCAAGGCTTGTCCGTCTTCTGCCACTGGCCGAAGAAGAGGGGTATCCAGCTGAAGTGTGTCTCCTGGTCAAACTTCACCCGATAGTTAATGGTCATTACATCGGTCTCGGCCAGGGCCTGATTCACTGCAGTGCCGTCCAGGGTGCCCGCTCTTTCAATGGCATCAAACAGGACTTGCGCCGGGGCATAGCCATGGCCGATGGCTCGGTTTAACGGCTGGCCAGTCTTTTCTTGCCATCGGTCCGCCAGTGACTGTGGTGTCGTGTCACCGATACCGGGGGCATTATATTCAGGGGCCCACCATATCTCGGTGCCGATACCCAGGGGCAGGTCACCACCCCAGGAGGATATGTCTACGTAGAACAGGGGGGCTCTGCCGATGGAAACTATCTTTGGCTCGAAGCCCATGGCGCGGGCCTGCTTCCACATTGTCCCGAAGTCAGGGCCGGGGGCATTACCCCAGAGGATTTCAACCTTATTATCCTTCCACTCCTGGATTATTGACGAAAAGTCGGTGGTTCCCAGGGGAACCAGACCCAGATTATCCTCAATGCCAATGACCGTCAGGCCAAAATCTTCAAGCAGGTGGGGGAATAGCCCGTACCAGCCTCGGCCATCGGGCTCGTCAGTGGCAAAGACCCCGGCGACTTTATTAGTCTGGTCAGCATAGGCCTCCAGCTCGGCAAACCAGGTATCCTTTATCGTATATCCCGGCTTGCCGTGGCGGAAATCTCCCGCCGGGGGTGGGGTGGCGATAGCAAAGCCGGGGAACCAGCTATATTCCCAGTGCCCCTCAACTTCCTGCCGTGCCCCCAGCCACGGCTCCATAGGACCACCGCCGATAATGTGCGGGACCTTGTACCGGTCAGCTTGGGTGCTTATCGGGTTATGCATCGAGCATGATACATCCGGTGAGATGAGGAAGTGGACCTTGCTGTTGACAATGAGGTCTTCGGCAAGGGTCCCCGCCTTTATCGGGTCACTCTCATTATTGGAGATGATAAGCTTGACG
>CAZAYK010000122.1:0-4079 GCA_964489415.1 uncultured Dehalococcoidaceae bacterium
ACGAAAAAATGGCAGTGACTCTTGTTTGACTGTCCGTTTTTCCTTGACCACTACAAAGCTTTGCTAACCTGGCAGAGCTGTGATTTGAACGGCGCAAAGCCCGATATTGGGTCAAGGTTCTCGCCACTTATCAGCAGGTTAACATTGGCTTTATCGGGCCAGTGATGCAGCACGTGTACCACGCCGGGGATAACAACATCGGTAACCTTTGCTTTTACCGTGGCGCTACCCCAGGGTGAACTGATGTTTACCGTATCTCCTGTTTTTATACCCCGTTCTTCAGCGTCCACCGGGTTTATCTCCACCAAGGCATCAGGCAAAGCCTGACGCAGGCGTTCAAGCTGGCGGTACTGGGAGTTAGTATAGGTGATGGTCTTGGCACCGGTAGTCATCACCAGCGGGTAAGACTCAGCCAAGTCCGGGCGGCTCACCGGGCTTACCGCCGGCTCTTCATAGGTTGGCAGGGGGTCATGCCCGTGCTGGGCCAGTATGGAAGAGGCAATCTCCACCTTGCCAGACGGCGTATCGAACCCGGTTTGCTCGTAGGCTTTGGGGGGACGAGGCGGCAACTGGTACTTTACACCCTCGGGGTGGCGCTTCAATTCAGCCACGGTGATACCCAGCGGTTTTAGCATCTCATCAAAGCATTTCTCTTGGTCACCGTTGAAATAATCATGGTCACAGCCCCACAGTTTGGCCAATGTGGCATAGATTTTCCATTCCGGCCAGCACTCCCCCACCGGCTCTATCGCCGGCGGCACCAGACTGATGTAGCCGCCGGGTTTACGTGCTAGCAGCGGGCGCTCCAGCCAAGACGCTATGGGTAGCACGATATCAGCTATCTTCGTACCGGAGTTATGGAAGTAATCAATCACCACTATCATATCCAGCTTCTTGAAGCTTTCGGTGACCCGCTCGGAGTCAGCAAAAAAGGTCATATTGAGTCCCGCTCCTAGCAGTGCCTTTATCGGGTAAGGCTGGCCGCTCTCAATCTGCCCGGCGATTAGATTGGACTGCATTTGCTGAACCATACCTGTCCATATGGGGAAACGTTCAGCACCCAGCCCCGGTGGCATATCCACTATCCTTTCATGGAGGCTGATATCGTTGAGTGGCACCCCAAGAGGCGGTGGACCAAAGGCACCACCAGAGTTGCCACCCGGAACATCCAGATTGCCGGTCAGTGCCGCCAGCAGTGTAACTGCCCGCTCATTCTGCACGCCGTTGGTACAATGCACCACACCATTGGGGCTGATCCTGATGCTGGCTGGCTTGGTGGTGGCATACATGAAGGTTGCTTCCCTAATCTTATCGGCCGGTACCCAGGTTATCCGCTCCACCTTATCCAGCGGGTATTGCGCTGCCAGTTTTTTCAAACCATCAAAGCCCACCGTCCATTTCTCGACGAACTCCTTATCATAGAGCTGCTCTTGAATAATAAGATTAATCATACCCAGTGCCAGAGCGCCATCAGAACCTGGGCGCAGATGCAGGTGAATATCGGCGATTTCCGCCATCTCGTGACGCCGCGGGTCAACCGTAATTATCTTGACCCCCCGCTTCTTGGCAGCCAGATACTCGTCCCAGACTCCCGGTGAGCTATGTCGTACGCTGGAACTCCAGATGAGTTTGCATCTTGTCTCCGGCTCCATACCCCGGCTGTCAAAAGCCCCAAAATTTTCTCCATAATTGAGAGCAAGAGCTACAAACATCGCCGTCGCGCAGTTGCTGCTTTCCGTACAGTAGTTAGGTGAACCAAAGGCGTGACACAGGCGATGCAAATAGGGGCGCGGCTCTTTGGGCAGGGATATGTAAAAGACCACTGACTCCGGCCCGTAATCATCCTTGATTTTCTGAAAAGCCTCCGCCACAGTACCCAGAGCCTCATCCCAGGAGATTCGGACGAACTTTCCTTCGCCCCGCTCGCCGACCCTTTTCAAGGGATACGTCAAACGGTCAGGGTGGTAAATAAAATCAATCTGTGCCTCCCAGCGCGGGCAGGTGCTCTTTATATTTTCGTCGAGCATATCAATCTTGACCACCTTACCCTGCCTGATATGAACGCGGGTGGGACAGCCGGCGTCACACATCAAGCAAACCCCGTCCTTGATTGTTTCCGCACCTAGCTGACTACTACCTATTTCTGCCATCGGTCTTACGACTAATAATACGGCATATCAATAGAGTTTGGCAAGCCCCGGTGCAGGCGGATAGAAGCCGTCAATCTGAGGATCCGGGCTAAACACGCCTGTGATGCTCAAGATACTCCGGCGGCAGCCGTGGAAACCAACTATATTATCACCGGTGATTAAGCAGAACGCTAGAATGTGCAGCTCACTTTGTGCTTATTAACCGTATCTGGTGCAAACTATGAATTATAGACAATCAACACAAAAGTAATCCATAACAGATGACCAATTGGCTATTTACTTGGTGTCCCGGTTCAGTAACGATAATTTAAGGGGATAGTATATCTATGGCCAGCCTGTTTTCACTTGGAGAATACAAGCAAGTTCCGGGTTATCATGTGCTTGACTTGGATGCCCGCATTGTCATTTCCCAGTATTGGCTGTGCATCCAATAGGCCTAGAATTGGCACATTAATGCTCTCTTGCCAGCCGATCCTGGCGATAGGAGAGGCAGATGAAGGATGAGAGAGGGGCTTCACTAATTGAAACACTGGTTGCCCTGGCGCTGCTGGGCATTATTGGCGTGGTTTTCCTGAGTGCACTGGCAACAAGTTCCAATTCACGCCTGATTGCTGATGAGCATGCTTCTGCCAGGATCCTCGCCGAGTCCCAGATGGAGAATCTCAAAAAGCAAACCTATGCCCCTGCCTATGATGCCATACCGGTTCCGCCGGAGTACCCCGGTTATTCTGCTGTGGTTAATGTAGATAATCTGCGCAATGGCAATATTCAGAAGATTACGGTAACTATCCGGCATCACGGCCGGGATATTGAAACGCTGGAGAGTTACAAGACAAACCGATGATATTGGGTAAATTGAGGCGGATAGGTAAGTCGCAAAAAGGTTTCACCCTGATTGAGGTTATCGTGGTTCTGGCCATAACCGGACTTATTGGGCTGGGCGCGGCCATGGCTACCGGACAGGTGCTCACCCAGGGGGGCAGAAACAGTGACTATACTACTGCCAGCCGGCACACCATGAATGCCATATACTGGATAAGCCGGGACGCCCAGATGTCCCAGACTGTAGAGCCAGAAGGGATTTCCGGTTTTCCACTCACCCTGAGCTGGACTGAATGGGATAATTCTGAGCACCAGGTTACCTATTTCATAGAAGGCGATAATCTCATGCGTAACTACTCTGTTGATGGCGGTGCCCCAACTCAAACCCTGGTGGCTCAATACATCAATGCGGTATCGGAAAACACCACCTGTGAATTTGCCGGCGGAGTGCTCAAGCTAAAAATTACCGCCACCGTCGGCGAGGGCTCACAGGCGCTCAGCGTGACCAAGGTGCGTGAAATTACCCCCAGACCCGGCCTGTAAAATGACGAACAAAGTGATAAAGAACAATTTAAGAAAACTATGGCGTGAAGAGAGCGGGCAGTCCCTGATTGCCGTCCTGGTATTGCTGATGATCGGCAGTCTTACTCTCCCCCCGGTGTTATCCCAGATTAGCACCACGCTCAAAACGGGACAGGTGTATGAGTCCAAAACGGATGAACTGTATGCTGCTGATTCAGGGATTGAAGACGCTATCTGGCAGATAAAGTATGACCGCCTGGAGGCTTTATTCCAGAACCCGGGCTATGACATCTACGACTTCGGTACAACCTGGTCATACGGTTTGCCCGAGTCGGTAAATGATCTGTCGGCTAACGTCAGTATCCAGAACGTGTGGATACCGAAGGACGTGCCGTCGTTAAGCCCGACTGAAGCCCGGGGCATTATTGAATCGAACAAACTGATGGTGGCAGGTACCGCGCCAACTGAAACAACCTACCAGATTAAGATAAGCTTCTTTCCCGATGAAGGCGAAGAAAACGCTCTCAGAGTTGAATCACTGGGGATATGGCTGCCGCTCGGTTATAGCTATGTGGCTGGCTCCAG
>CAZAYK010000123.1:0-3963 GCA_964489415.1 uncultured Dehalococcoidaceae bacterium
CCGCTAATCCTCCCGATGATGGGCACCTCCTGAGACCGCAGCTCCCGGCTCAGGTATTGAGCCGTGCTCCTGCCCTTCCCCCTACCAGCGCTACCGATAGCCACCAGTCGGGTCGGCAGGGTGCCCCCCGGCAGGCTGCCCCCGCCAATCATGGCCTCCCCCGGCACCACCTGGGCCAAACCGCCAAGTTCTCCTGCCCATCTCTCCGCCCGCCGCTCGATGTCTTCAAGAGGGGCAGCAATCATCCGCCACACCGGAATCTTGGTCTCGGCTTCACCCTTCAGGTAGTGAATCAGGGTAGCCGCCAGCGCCGCCAGCCGTATCTTATCAATGCGCACCGCTCGCGCCAGCGGGTGCCTCTTCAACCTGTCAATAAACTGCTTCCTCCCGACAATAATCCCGGCCTGGGGCCCCCCCACCAGCTTGTCTCCCGAAAAAAAGGTAAGCCCCGCACCCTGGGCCACACTCTGCGGCACCATTGGCTCAGCATCTATTCCGTATTTGGTGGTGTCCACCAAGCAACCACTGCCCAGATCATCGAAGACGGGGAGTCCATTCCGCCTGCCGATGGCCACCATCTCCTCCAGGGTAACCTCATGGCTGAACCCCACCACTCGGAAATTACTAGAATGCACCCGCAGCAGGGCGGCGGTCCGGGGGCTGATTGCCTGCTCATAATCGCTGGCATAGGTGCAGTTGGTCGTCCCCACTTCAATCAATTTCGCCCCACTCTGGCGCATTACGTCGGGGATACGAAAGCCACCACCAATCTCCACCGCCTGACCCCGAGAGACAATCACCTCCCTTCTCCGGGCAAGGGCAGTAAGAGCCAGCAGCACCCCGGAGGCATTATTGTTCACCACCAGTGCTGCCTCCGCCCCGGTCAGCTGGCAGAGGAGTGATTCAACGTGAACCTGGCGGGAACCCCGATGACCACTGTCAAGATTGATTTCCAGGTCACAGTAACCCTCACTGGCACTCACCATTGCCGCCCGAGCCTCCTGGCTCAGCGGGGCCCGCCCCAGATTGGTGTGCAGGATTACCCCCGTGGCATTGATCACCGGATGGGGGCCGGGCTTTGCCCAGCATTGCAGCTGCCTGCTAATGGAGGCTACTATCACCTCCACGGAGGGGCAGGGATTCCCCGCAGCAATGGCCAAGCGCTCCCGCTCAAGCTGCTGCCGAACCAGACTGGCCAGCAGGCCGCGGGGATAATTATCTTCCAGTGACTTGAGCCGCTCATCACTGAGGACCTTATCGACACTGGGAAGGTGGCGAAACTCCCTTTCCACGGCACCCATTTTACCCAACGTCTCGGCACAATTTCAAAGATGGCCAGTTCAGTAACACCGCCCGGGTTGCGATAGGTGACTTCCCCAGCCAACTATATTATACTATATACAGTTACTCGGCGCCCCCACCAACATATCGGATATAATATATAAATCAGAACATAACTAGAATCTTATAGAAAAGAACCCTATTCTATGTTCAAGACACTAAGGGAAGATATCCAGACCATTTTTGCCAAAGACCCAGCAGCCCGAAGTGTCCTCGAGGTTATCCTCTGCTATCCCGGGCTGCATGCCTTATGGGGGCACCGGCTGGCCCACTTTCTGTGGAAGCATAAGCTCCGCCTGTTAGCCCGCATCATCTCGCATATTAACCGTTTCCTGACCGGGATTGAAATCCACCCCGGGGCTAAAATCGGTCGCCGCTTCTTCATTGACCACGGTGCCGGCGTAGTCATCGGCGAAACAACCGAGATTGGCGATGATGTCTTGCTCTACCAGGGAGTGGTGCTGGGAGGGACGACCTTGGAGAAGAAAAAGCGCCACCCTACCCTAGGTAACAATGTTGAAATGGGCACCGGAGCCGTAGCCCTGGGCCCGATCACCATCGGGGACGGCGCCCGAATTGGCTCGGGGTCAGTGGTGATAAAGTCTGTCCCCCCTGGTGCCACAGTGGTGGGCATCCCGGGAAGGGTAGTCTCGGAAAAACCCCGCCCGACCACGGACCTAGAACACGGGAAACTGCCTGACCCCATAGCCGAAGCCATCAGGCAGGTTGTGGACGAACAACGCAAGCTAGACGAACGCCTCAAGAAACTGGAGAGCCTAAGCGGCATCACCATTGCCCAGGAAGAATCCAGAGGGAAGAAGCGAAGGTCAAAAATACCCAGTCATCGAGAAGGGAGCCAGGCTGACCAGCACTAACACCTCGGCCCCGATACCGGGAGGGGGACATGGTTAAACGACGCCTTCTGTTCACCTATCCACCACATTTAATCAAGGAACCCATCATCTACACCCTGGGACAGCAGTTTAACATCGTTACCAATATTAACCTGGCGGAAATAAATGAGGATAGGGGTTGGGTAATCCTCGAACTGGAAGGAAATGAAGAAGACATTGAAGAGGGTATTGCCTGGGTAACCAGCCGCGGCATGAGGGTTGAACCCGCCAGCGAAGACCTGGGCGAAGATTAACCAGAGCTAAAGCGGCTTATTGCACCCTGCGGGTTATTATAGTATACTTTAGTCAAAGAAAACTAAATACTAATTGCTAGGGGAGCTCTAGGGCTGAGAATCCCTTCGGGGATAACCCTTGGAACCTGATCTCGGTAATTCGAGCGTAGGGAAGCAACTGACCCAGGACCAGAAGTCATTATTTTCCCTAGGCTTCTGGTCTTGTTTTGTCCCCGGCTTTAGCGCTCGTAAAAATCCCCCGGATAGCCTAAAATAAAGGAAGGAGAAAAGATGCTGCCCCAGATAGGTAAACTAGATAAGAAGACCTTTGATAACATCATCTTCCCCAGACTGGGCAAACCGGATAAAACGGTGCTCATACCACCGCAGCACGGTGTGGATGCCGCCGTGGTAGAATTACCGGGTAATCAGGTGATGGTCATTGCTGAAGACCCTACCTTCGGCATGCCGGTGGTGATGCCTTACTTCGGCTGGGCGATTGTTCATATCTGCGCCAGCGATGTCGCCGTGCTTGGGGTCAAACCACGGTACCTGACCATCTGCCTGATGCTGCCCCCGGGAAGTAAGGACGAAGTGCTCGAGAAAATCTGGACCGACATCCACCAGGAATGTGAAAAACTGGACATTGCCATCATCGGCGGGCATACCGGCATCTATCCCGGCATTGCCTATCCGCTAAATGGCGGCTGCACCGTTATCGGCATAGGGTCTAAAGACCAGATCACCCCGGCATCCCATGCCCGGGTTGGTGACCGGGTGATTATCACCAAGGGCCCCGCCATTGAGGCAGCCGGTATCCTCGCCCTTCAGGCTGAGGAAGCCCTGGTCAGTAAGCTGGGAAGAGACACCGTTGACAAGGCCAAGCAATACTTCTCTCAGATGAGCGTAGTTAACGATGCCCTAATCGCCGCTCCCTATGCCCACGCCATGCACGATGCCACCGAAGGCGGGCTGCTCAACGGTGTCTATGAAATAGCCCAAGCCTCCGGCACCGGGGTAACCCTCTACGAGGAAAAGATTGTCATCCCCGATGAGATTGGCGCAGTTTGCCAGCACTTCAATATTGACCCCCTCACCTCGATAAGTGAGGGAACGCTGGTGATAACCGCCGCCGTGGAGAATGTCCCCACCATTCTAAAGGAGCTCGGCAAGAACGGCATCCCTGCCTGGGAGATTGGTGAGGTAACCGCCCAAGACAGGATTATTATCCGCAACAACGGGCAGCGGGAAGAACTAACGCCGGTTAGCGTTGACCCCTTCTGGGCCGCCTATTTCAGCACACTGGAGGCAGAAAATTGAACCGGACACAACAGTCACAACGGATAATGGGCAATCTGGTGACTGCGGTGGCCATGCTGGAGAACTGCCGCGAGTTCGCCTCACTGATGCCTGAGGTGCGGGTCAATCTGGTATATGCCCTGCCCGGAGCCAAGACACCTGAAGAGGTCGCTGCTGTTGACGGCAGGATAACCGTG
>CAZAYK010000124.1:0-3836 GCA_964489415.1 uncultured Dehalococcoidaceae bacterium
TAACCATAGACGGCTTTGAGTTTCCCTATCGCCCCGCCCAGTTTGCCGGTTCGGGGCGGGGTGCCGTGTCCCACAAAAATGGCACCTACTTTGACCTGGCGGGGAAGATTATCAACCTGCTGGTGGGCAATGTAGAGGTACCCGGTGGCATAACCGGGAACCGGGGGCTGGGGCCGGGCCCCCACATCCTCAGGCCAGATGAGGACGGCACAGTAACCCCCATTGAGGAGGCAATAGGGGTTCCCTTCAAATATCCCCCGGACCATGTGACTGCTTCCGAGTTCTACCCCCATGCTCATGCCCTGCCCCACCTCTTTGCCCGGGCTATGCTGAATCCAGAGGAGTACCACCTTCCCTACAGACTAGAAGCCATGATCCTCTGCGGAGCCAACCCGATACGCGCCACCAGCGACCGGGAGATGCTCATCGAGGCGTTCCGCAGGGTTCCCTTTATCGTCACCTTTGCCGTTAACTATGATGAGACCGCCATGATGGCGGACATCGTGCTCCCCGAGCATCACTTCCTGGAGCGCCGCTATGCCCGGTTCTACGGTCTGCACATGACCACCCACCAGAACATTGATGACAGTATCCGCGGCATTATTGCTGCCCTAGGGCGTAACCCGGTAGCACCCCTGTTCAATACCCGGCTCATGGATGATATCCTGATCGAGATAGCTGACCGGGCTGGCTTCCTGAGGGGGCCCGGCGGCATTAATGACCTCGTCAACCAGGGCTTCCAGCTTGACGGTGATATCAAGCTTGATCTGGACAAGAAGTACACCGTAGAAGAGATGCTTGACCGCAAAATCAAGCAGGTCTTCGGCAGAGAGTACAGCTTCGAAACCCTGCTGGAGCACGGCGTCATCTACAAGTATTATGCCACCGGAAAGCGTGGCTACAACTACTATTACTACCCCGGCAACAAAACAAGATTCGCCATCTATTTCAACAAACTGAAGGAATCAGGGGATAGGATGAGAGCCAACCTCAGCAAGCATAACCTAACCATTCCCGGTGTGGCAAACCAGGAGGACTATTTCCAGTATTACCAGGCAATCCCGTGCTGGGTAGCCCATCCGGAGGGCACGGTGGCGCCGGAGTACGATATGTGGGCCATTAACTGGAAGACTAACTTCATGCCCTTTGGTACCAGCAATACCCAGGAGAATGCCTGGCTCTCCGAATTGCGGGAGATTGACCCCTATGAATTATATATCTGGATAAATACGGAGACGGCGAAGCGAAAGGGGCTCAACGATGGAGATGAAGTCTGGGTTGAGTCCCCCTACGGTAAAACAAAGGGGAAACTCAGATTGACCGAGCTCATTCATCCTGAGGTGGTGGGCATTCCTGCCTGTTACGGGAGCAGCACCATGCTGATGTGCCCCTATGCCAAAGAAGGCCCTTACTTTAATATACTCCTATCCGGGAACCAAAACACCGGGATTGACCCGGTACATGGTGGTATCGATATCGGACCCAGGGTGAAGGTATATCGGGCAAAGCCGGCAGGAAGAGCAAAATGACCCGGTATGGTATGGTAATTGACCTCAGAAGGTGCATTGGCTGTGATACGTGCACCCTGGCGTGTAAGTAAGTGTACTGGATGTAGATACTGCATGGTAGCCTGTCCCTATTTGTGGTTAACCCGGAGCTGGGGACACAGCCGTCACTATACTACTTGACCAGCGAGTAGGGTAAATCAGCAAAGGAAGGAAAGGATAATCACCACCAAGACTGGGGTATTGAGGCAAGCTTGTGCTATAATCTAAGCAAAATTTGGGTAAACGGTTAGGCAAGATGAGTAAAACAAGGGTTGGAGTTGTTAATGTTACCGGCTATGCCGGCGTGGAACTAGCCAGGCTACTGTATCAGCATCCTGAGGTGGAGCTGGCCTCGGTTACCGGGCGAAGCGCTGCCGGGCAGGAGCTGGGGGCTGTTTTCCCCCACCTGGCTGGCCCGGGGCTAACCATTACCGCCCAACTGGGTGAGGTTGATTTTGTCTTTTGCGCACTGCCGCATAAGGAGAGCGCCCCAGAGATAATACCCCTGCTAAGAAGCGGTATTCGAGTCATTGACATCAGTGCTGATTTCCGGTTAAAGGATGCTGCCCAATACCCCAAATGGTATGGTTTCACCCATCCCTCCCCGGAGCTGCTCCAGCAGGCGGTTTATGGCCTGCCCGAACTACACCGCCCTCAGATTGCTTCGGCACAGCTAGTCGCCAATCCCGGTTGCTACCCCACCGGGGCTATCCTGGCGCTAGCCCCCGCCGCCAAAGCCGGAATAATTGAAGCTAACATCATCATTGACAGTAAATCCGGTATTTCCGGGGCCGGCCGAACCCTGAGCCTGACGACACACTTTGCTGAAGCCAATGAAGACACCACTGCCTATGCTGTAGACGGGCACCGCCATCTGCCCGAGATTACTCAGGAACTAGCGCAGCTCAATCCCGAGCTATCGCCGGCAATAACCTTTATTCCCCATCTGGTACCGATGACCCGGGGGATACTAACCACCAGCTATGCCCCCCTCATTCCGGGCAGGCTAGCCTCGGGGAACACGGGGAGTGAAGAGCTAAGGCAGCTTTACCGGGACTTCTACCGGGATGAGCCTTTTGTCCGAATCACCGATTCCCCACCCCACACCAAGCACACCCGGGGCAACAACCTCTGCCTGATTTACCCCACCATTGACCACCGCACCGGGAGGCTTATTGTCATCAGTGCCCTTGACAATCTGGTGAAGGGTGCTGCGGGAAATGCCCTCCAGAATATGAACCTGATGCTGGGCCTGCCAGAAACAATGGGGCTTAGTGCCCTGGCAGTTTTCCCCTAGCCAGCCTAGCCTCCGGCGGTTTCCCTCACCACCATCTCCCGATAGGCAGCCATCAACTGCCTGGTGAGCCTACCCGGCTTCCCGGAGCCGATTCTGGTCACCCTGCCGGCACTATCCCTTACTGCCACCAGGGGCATTATCTCCATCACCGAATTGGTGAGGAAAGCCTCATCAAACTGCCCCAGGTCACTCAATCTTATCTCACCCTGGGTAACCCCTATGCCCTGGGCGGTGGCGATTTCCATCACCACCCCCCGGGTAATGCCGGGCAGGATGCCCGCCTCCACAGAAGGGGTAACCAGATCACGGGAAGCCACGAAGAAGACATTGCTGATGCTGCCCTCGGTAATAAGCCCGTGCTCATTGAGTAATAATGCCTCATCCAGCCCCGCCATCTCGGCTTCCCGCTTGGCCAAAAGATTGAGCAGATAATTGGCTGATTTGAGCCGGGATATTACTGACTGGCTGCACCGCCGGTAGGAGGCTACCCCAGCTTTAAAACCCCTATCATATGCCTCCGCGGGAAGAGCCGTGTAGCTTCTCGCCGTAACCAGCACCGTGGGCACAGCGCTAACCTTAGACCCGGGAAATGAGTCCACCTCACCCCGGGAAACGGTGAGCCGCAAACGGGCATCGGCTAGCCGGTTGGCCCTGAGTGTGTCCCGGCACGCCTGGCTGAGGTCAGTATCACTCAGCTCAGAGCCAAAACCGATAAGACTTGCCGAGCTTCGCAAGCGTTCCAGATGCCGTTCCAAGAGGAAAATCCTCCCGCCATAGGCACGCATGGTCTCAAACAAGGCATACCCATAGAGGAAACCGTGGTCAAAGACCGATATCCGTGCCTGAGACCGGGGGAGCAGCACCCCGTTGAGATAAACCATCTCCTCGGTCACCACTAGCTCCTTGCCGCTGGCCGGGCTAAATTCAGGAAATTGGCCAGCAATTCATGACCGTGCTCGGTAAGAATTGATTCCGGGTGAAACTGGACCCCC
>CAZAYK010000125.1:0-3804 GCA_964489415.1 uncultured Dehalococcoidaceae bacterium
GCCCATGAGACGGCAAGGATGCCCCGCTTTTACTGGGATTTCTCCAGGGCAAAGAGGTATGCTGAAATGAGACAGACACCCTGGACACCGGCGGTTTCGGTAATGTATGGGCTCTGCGTAGCGCTGAGGATGATGCTGGCCGAAGGCCTGGAAAATATCTTTGCCCGCCATGCCCGTGTTGCCGAGATAACCCGGGAAGGGGTAAAGTCATTGGGGCTGCCCCTCTTTGCTGATGAGGCGCATGCCTCCAATACGGTTACCGCCGTGGTTGCTGCCCGCGGGCTTGATGCCAAGAAACTGGTTAATATTATGCGGGAGGAGCACCAGATAGTGCTGGCTGGCGGACAGCAGGCGCTGAGTGGTAAGATATTTCGCATTGGTCACCTGGGCTGGGTAAGTGAAGCCGATATGGAAAACGTAATCTCAGCCCTCAAGGTAGCCTTGCCCAAGGCGGGCTTCGTGGGGTGAATTAGTCCTGGGGCTGGTTAATCAGGAAATTTTTAGAGGGTGAGTCAATGAAGGTTTTGGTTACTGAGCCGGTTTCGGAAGAGGGTATCGCCGAGCTACGTAGTGTTGCCCAGGTTGATGTCAAGATCGGGCTTAAACCCGAGGAGATCATTGACATCATCGGCGACTATGAGGCATTGCTGGTGCGCAGCCAGACCAAGGTTACCGCTGAGGTTATCCGGGCAGGCAAGAAACTGCAGGTCATCGCTCGGGCGGGTGTCGGCATTGATAACATTGATGTTGACACGGCCACTCAGTGCGGTATTGTGGTGGTTAATGCGCCTACCGGTAACACTGTCTCCGCTGCCGAGCATACCATAGCGTTAATGCTGGCCTTGGCCCGTAACATTCCTCAGGCAAATGCCTCCCTCAAGGGCGGGCAGTGGCGGCGCAGCGATTTTATGGGCGTGGAACTGAGGGGTAAGACGCTGGGTATTATTGGTCTGGGTAATGTTGGCTCGGAGGTAGCCCGGCGGGCCGGGGCTCTGGAGATGAAACTCATTGCCCATGACCCCTTCATTTCCGTGGATTACGCGAGCAAGCTTCAGGTAGAACTGGTTCCCTTGGACCGGCTGCTTAAGGAGGCGGACTTTATCACCCTGCACATTCCGGCCACGGCGCAAACGCGGGGGATAATCGGGGCTAGGGAACTGGCCCTGGTCAAGCCCACCGTTCGCATCATAAACTGTGCCCGGGGCGGGCTGATTGATGAGGAGGCACTGGTGGCAGCATTACGGGAGGGGAGGGTGGCCGGAGCGGCCATAGATGTCTTTGCCACGGAACCGCTCACCGAGAGCAGGCTCTTTGAATATGATAATGTTATCGTCACCCCTCACCTGGGTGCCTCAACCGCCGAGGCTCAGGTCCTGGCGGCTAAGGATGTTGCTGGCCAGATTATTGATATCTTCAAGGGGCAGCCAGCGAGGTATGCGGTGAATGCACCATTCATCCCGGTGGAAACGCTATCGGTGCTGGCACCGTATATTAAGACGGCAGCGGTACTGGGTAGGCTGGTTAGCCAGCTGACCGAAGGGCAGGCACGGGCCATCAGGATTAAATATCAGGGTGAGATTGCCAATTACGATACCAAAGCCCTCAAGGCGGCGGTTCTGGGTGGCCTGCTGGAGGGGATAAGCGAGGAAAGGGTCAACTTGGTCAATGCCAACTTGATAGCTGCCCGTCGTGGTCTGGATGTGGTGGAGCAGGAAGAGGCTACCTGTGAGAACTATGCCAGCCTGATCACCCTGGAGGTAACCACCAGTGCCGGGACGATTACCGTGGCGGGCACGGTAATTAATGGTGAGACGCATCTGGTTCGGGTTAATCAGTACTGGCTTGATGTTGTCCCCACGGGGGGTTACTTCCTGTTCTGTGACCATATTGACCGCCCCGGTCTGATTGGCGCCGTGGGTAAGATAACCGGGGATGCTGATATTGATATTAGCTTTATGTATGTTGGCCGCCTCAAGCCTAGGGGGCAGGCCTTGATGGTGCTCGCCCTGGATGAACCCCTCGCCGGGGAGCAGCTGCAGCGAGTCCTGGCCATTCCTGACGTTTATACCTGCAAGCAGGTCAAACTGTAGTCATAGCGGAGCCTCATCGCCATTTCACTCGGTGCCTTCAATTGACTTGACATATTGGCAGTGTTATCATAGCCACAGAAGTGACGGTTAATTTAATCTGAATTGGTGGGTCAGGATATGTCAGCACTGAGTGAGCTTTATGAGCAGATGGCCTCCTGCCGGCGTTGTGACCTTGCCAAATACCGGACCAGGGTGGTACCCGGGGAAGGGGCGGAGGATGCTGAGATTATGTTTATCGGTGAAGCCCCCGGCTGGTATGAAGACCAGCAGGGGCGCCCCTTTGTGGGGCCGGCGGGGAAGTTCCTGGATCAGCTACTGGCGTCAATCGGGCTGAGGCGGGAGCAGGTTTACATTGCCAATGTGATTAAGTGCCGCCCCCCGTCAAACCGGGATCCGCTACCCACCGAGATTGAAAACTGCCGTCCCTGGCTGGAGCGTCAGATTGAGATCATTCAGCCCAGGATGATTGTTGCCCTGGGGCGTTATTCCATGGCGAGGTTTTTCCCGGGTAAGAGCATCAGCCGAATTCATGGTACTGCCCAGAAGCGTGACGGCATTATCTACTACGCCATGTACCACCCGGCAGCGGCTCTCCACCAGCAGAGCCTGCGTCAGGCAATAGAAGCAGATATGCGTAAAATCCCCTCACTGCTGGCCGAGGCGAGGAACCTTGAGGAGGCCAAACCAGAGCCGCAGCAGCTAAACTTATTTGAGGTCTAAACTAATGGCTAAGCCACGCCTAAAGATCATCCCCCTTGGCGGTTTGGGGGAGATCGGCAAGAATCTAATGGTGATGGAATATGAGAACGACATTATTGTCATTGATGCCGGGCTCATGTTCCCTGAAGAGGAGATGCTGGGCATTGACCTGGTGCTCCCTGACATCACCTACCTGCTGGAGAGGCGAGACAAGGTGCGGGGCATCGTCATCACCCATGGTCATGAAGACCATATCGGGGCACTGCCCTACCTGCTTCCCCAGATCAATGTGCCCGTCTATTCCACCCGGCTTTCCCAGGGGCTTATCCGGGTCAAGCTCAAGGAAAGAAAGGCCCTGGAAGGGGTAAAGCTCAAGGTAGTCAATACCGGTGAGGAATTTGCTCTGGGTAAATTCAGGATTGAGTTCTTCCCGGTTTGCCACAGCATTCCTGATGCCGTCGGTCTGATCATTCATACGCCACTGGGCATCGTGGTTCACAGTGGTGATTTCAAGATTGACTATACCCCGGTCAGCGGCAAGGCAACCGACCTGTCCCGGCTGGCTCAGCTGGGGGCACGGGGGGTGTTGCTCCTCTTCTCTGATTCCACCTATGCCGAGCTCCCCGGCTACACCCCGTCGGAGAGGGTGGTTGGTGAGGCGCTGGATCACATCATGGCCAATGCCCCGGGAAGGGTGATTGTCACCACCTTCTCTTCGCTGGTTTCCCGTATCCAGCAGGTCATTGATGCTGCCGTGAAGCACCAGCGCCGGGTGTTTATTGTCGGGCGGAGCATGGGGGATACCGTGCGCATGGCGCTGGCAATGGGCTATCTCCATGTCCCGGATGGTGTTCTGGGGCGGATTGATGAGGTGCGCGGTTTGCCTCATCATAAGGTTGTGCTGATTACCACCGGTAGTCAGGGTGAGCCGACGTCAGCCCTGGTGCGCATGGCTAACCGTGACCACCGCCATGTTCACATCCAGCGGGGCGATACTATCGTTCTGTCAGCAACC
>CAZAYK010000126.1:0-3793 GCA_964489415.1 uncultured Dehalococcoidaceae bacterium
TGGCTAGGGAGCAGGATGATGTCATCCTGGTGACGCGACACGGGCAGTCAATCCGGTTTGCCGTGTCCAGTCTGCGGGCTAGCTCCCGAACCAGCGGCGGGGTGCGTGCCATCCGCCTCGGCAAGGATGACTACGTAATCGGTATGGGTAAGGCTGCCCCCGATGCTTATCTGTTGGTGGTTACCGAGGGCGGCTACGGTAAGATTACCCCGATTAGTGCCTATCCCCGGCAGCACCGTGGGGGCAGTGGGGTAAGGACCTTCAAAATCGTGGCAAAGACGGGCATGGTGGCCGCAGTCAAAGAGGTTTATCTCAACGAGCAGGTGATGATCATCTCGGCGGATGGCATCGTTACCCGGACCCCGGTCAGGGAGAAGGATCCCCGGCAGGGCATCACCATTATGGGGCGGAGCACCCAGGGGGTAAAGCTGATGAGGCTTGACCCGGAGGATAAGGTGGTGGCGGTTACCTCCTTTGCCTAGGCAGGCCTGGCTTCCTGATATTTCTGCTGGCAATGCGGGTGCCAGCGGTGCAGGCCACAGGTGTTACAGGCAGCATAGCGGCAGTCAGCCGTTTCTTCACCATTGAGGGCGCGCCGGTATTCCTCTTTGAGGAAGGCCGGGGTTACCCCCGCGTCAATGTGAGACCAGGGCAGGACTTCATCAAGCGGGCGGTGGCGGTGGGCATAGAAGCTGGGCTCCAGCCCGGCAGCGGCAAAAGCGCTGAGCCAGTTTTCATAATTGAACCGTTCCCTCCAGGCATCGAAGGTTGCCCCCAGCCTCCAGGCATGATAGATAACCTTACCCAATCGCCGGTCTCCCCGGGACAGAACAGCTTCCAGCTGACTAATTCTGGGGTCAGTCCAGGAGAGCCGGGTACCTTTGCGCTGTAATCCCGTTTTCAATATCTCATGTTTGGCGTTGAGCTCCGGCTCAGCCTCCTGGGCGACCCACTGAAAGGGGGTGTGCGGTTTGGGCACAAAGGTGGCCACACTGACCCTGAGCTGGGGCTTTCTCCCGCTGCGGTGCCTGCCTGTTGCCCGGATTTTCTCCACCAGCTTGATAATTTCCTCAACATCGTCTCGGGTTTCGGTGGGCAGGCCCACCATGAAATATAGCTTAAGGCCGGTCCAGCCCCGGGTGAAGGCAGTCGCCGCCGCTTCCATGATGTGCTCCTCGGTGATATCCTTGTTAATGGCTTGGCGCAGTCGCCGGCTGCCCGCCTCCGGGGCAAAGGTAAGCCCGGTCTTACTGCGCGAGGGGAGGGAGCTCAGCAACCTAACCGAGGAGACATCTACCCGCAGGCTGGGTAGTGACAGGGCCAGGTGGGGGTAGCGATTTGCCAGGCGAGTTATCAGCTGGTCAATACCAGCGTAGTCACTGGTGTTCAGCGAGACCAGCGAGATCTCATCATAGCCGCAGTTGGCAATCAGTTCTCCAGCGGCGCTGACTACCTCGTCGTGGGGGCGCTCCCGTACCGGACGATAGACCATTCCTGCCTGGCAGAAGCGGCAGCCGCAGCTGCAACCCCGCTGAATCTCAATAGCCCCCCGGTCATGGATGGTCTCAATGTAGGGTACCACCGGTTTGGTGACTGGGGGCGGCAGCTTGGCTAGCACTCGCCGTGGGATGCTGGGTCTGGCCTCAGCTACCGTCGGGGTAAGGCCTTGGAGGCGGCCATCATGGTGATACTCCGGCTGATACAGACTGGGCACATAAATGCCGGGGATGGTGGCTAACTGCCGCAATAATTGTTTTTTGGGAGCTATTTTATTTTGCTTCTTCCCATCACGGAGGCTGTCCACCAGCTCGAGCACTACCTCTTCACCCTCGCCAATAACGAAAAGGTCAATAAAATCAGCCATGGGCTCGGGATTGAGACAGCAGGTGCCGCCAGCGATAATCAGGGGCTGGGTGTCATCTCTCTGGGCAGCGAGGACTGGTATCCCGGCGAGGTCAAGCATGTTCAGCACATTGGTATAGGTGAGTTCGTAGCCCAGGGAAAAGCCGATAACATCAAAGTCTCTGAGGGGGCGTTTGGATTCAAGGCTGACCAGGGGAAGGTGGCTGCGGCGCAGGGCAGCCTCCATATCTACCCAGGGGGCAAAGACCCGCTCGGCAAGAACATCGGGCTGGCGGTTGAGCAGCTCGTAGAGGATCGGCAGTGCCATATTGGACATGCCTATTTCATACAGGTCAGGATAGCTGAGGACAATCTTGATGGCGGTGCTGTCCCAGTCTTTGCTGATACTATTCCACTCCCCGCCGGTATAGCGAGCGGGCTTACTAACTTGGGGCAGTAGCTTATTATAGTTCAGGCGGCTCCTCCCAGTGGTCTTAGGTCAGTCTGTGGAGATTTTCATATATTATAAAATTATCTGGGGGTGTAGGCACACCCCCAGCCGAGATGAAGGTGATTTAGGGCTAGTGGCTAAACCTCGCGGAAGTCACCCTCCACCGTGTCTTCGCCACCGCCTTCCCCTCCGGGCGGGGGTTGTCCCCCCGGTGGTGGTGGTGGCGGTTGCTGCTGGTAAACGGTGGTGCCTATCTTTTGCATTACCTCATTTAGCTCCTGGGTGGCCCGCTTGATGGCGTCAATATCATCACCCTGCAGTGCCGATTTCACTGCGGCTATCTTTGCCTCGGCCTCCTGATTCAGATCGGCCGGTATCTTCTCCTTGTTCTCGCGGAGGGTTCTTTCCGCTGTGTACGCCAGGGAGTCAGCGGTATTTTTGGCCTCCACCATCTCACGGCGCTTGGCATCCTCGGCGGCGTACATTTCCGCTTCCTTTTGCATCCGTTCCACCTCCTCCTTGGTAAGCCCGCTGGAGGCGGTGATGGTTATCTTCTGCTCCCGTCCGGTGCCCTTATCCTGTGCCCGCACGTTGAGGATGCCATTGGCATCAATATCAAAGGTTACTTCAATCTGGGGCACCCCCCGTGGCGCCGGCAGAATGCCATCAAGGATAAACCGCCCCAGGGTCCTGTTGTCGGCGGCCATCGGTCTTTCTCCCTGGATGACGTGGATTTCAACACTGGGCTGGTTATCCGCCGCCGTGCTGAAGATCTGGCTCTTGGCGGTGGGGATGGTGGTGTTGCGCGGGATGAGTGGTGTGGCCACACCGCCCAGGGTCTCAATGCCCAGGGTGAGCGGGGTAACATCCAGGAGCAGGACGTCCTTAACATCACCCTTAAGCACACCCGCCTGAATTGCCGCCCCGATGGCGACTACCTCATCGGGGTTGACCCCCTTGTGCGGCTCCTTACCGAAGAATTGCTTGACCTTTTCCTGAACCAGGGGCATCCTGGTCTGCCCGCCAACCAGAATTACCTCATCAATCTGGTCAACCGTTTTTCCGGCATCAGCTAATGCCTGCTTGCAGGGCTCGATGGTTTTCTCCACCAGGTCCATTACCAGCTGCTCCAGCTTGGCCCGGGTAAGGGTAATGGCTAGGTGCTTGGGGCCGCTGGCATCAGCGGTGATAAAGGGGAGGTTTACCTCAGTCTGCATCACTGTGGACAGTTCTACCTTCGCCTTTTCGGCGGCTTCCTTGAGCCGCTGCAATGCCATTTTATCCT
Source organism: uncultured Dehalococcoidaceae bacterium (assembly GCA_964489415.1). GTDB lineage: Bacteria > Chloroflexota > Dehalococcoidia > Dehalococcoidales > RBG-16-60-22 > CAZAYK01. Next base: position 3,579 of record CAZAYK010000126.1, read on the forward strand.
GCCTCAGGTCAATGCCCTGTTCCCGCTTGAATTCATCACATAGCCAGGCGATAATCCGCTGGTCAAAGTCATCGCCACCAAGGTGAGTATCTCCGTTGGTGGCTTTTACCTGGAAGGTGCCCTCGCCCAGCTCCAGGATGGAGATGTCAAAGGTGCCGCCACCGAGGTCATAGACGGCGATGGTCTCCTCCTTCTTCCTGTCCAATCCGTAGGCT
>CAZAYK010000127.1:0-3768 GCA_964489415.1 uncultured Dehalococcoidaceae bacterium
TTCCTCGGGCCGGGCATCAATCACCAGCAGCGGTATATCCTTATATCGGGTATGACCCTTCAGCCACTGGTGGAGCCGGAAGGCTTGTCCTGCCGGAGCTATGGTGCCCAGAATGACGATATCCGGCTCAGCTCTCATTGTTTCCTCAAGCTGGTCACTGCTTGCCGCGATCACCTGGCACGCTCTCGCTTCCATGGTCTTGGTAAACGCCTCGACAAAATCGGGCTCGTCATCAATGAGTAGAATTTTATATTGTGCCATTTTGCTTACCCCCTCGGTTGAGATTTGGTGGTTTGCCTACCCGTCGGGCGGTGCCCATTGGTCAGCCCGGCTGCCTCCAGAATATCCGGGACAACTCGTTCATTGCCCACCGCCATAATATGCACGCCGTGGCAGATTTTTTCCTCCGTGATTACCCGGATCATCCGGGCGGCAATCTCGATTCCCTTCTCCAGCCCCTTGCCCTTGTCAACACCGGCCAGTTCCTCAATAATGGCTTGGGGAACGATAATCCCCGGCACATTCCTGTTCATATAGCGTGCCATGCCAGCGGAAGCCATGACGATGATACCCGCCAGAATCTTGACATCAAACTGGGAGGCATATTGCATGAACCGGCGCAGGCTTTCCAGCTGGAAGATGCCCTGGGTCTGGAAGAATTGGGCGCCGGCAGCCACCTTTTTATCAAATTTGATGAGTTGCGGTTCGATAAAATCGGCTTCAGGATGAACTGAAGCACCAATGCAGAATTTGGGGGCTCCTTTCAATTCATTTCCCCCCATGTCCACCCCGGACTCCATTGTCCGGATCATCTTTAACAGCTGCACCGAGTCCAGGTCAAACACGGGCTTGGCTTCCTCATGGTCGCCCACGTCAACCGAATCCCCGGTAAGGCAGAGGACATTGGTAATACCCCGGGAGTAGGCGAGCAGCAGGTCAGCCTGGAGGGCGAGGCGGTTGCGGTCCCGGCAGGTTACCTGAAGGATGGGCTCGCCACCGCGCTCCTTGATGAGCAGGCAGCCGCCCAGTGATGGGAACCGCATTACCGAGCTCTGGTGGTCGGTAACATTAAGGGCATCAACCTTGTCCTTAAGCATATCAATGTGGTGGATTACTTCAGCAACGTCACTGCCTTTGGGTGGCCCGATTTCGGTAGTTACGATGAATTCGCCGGAGTTTAGTTTTTCTTCAAATAGGGAATTAGCCATTACCCTCTCCTGCATCAATATTGGCTTTGCTGATAATCCTCTTTGGTCGGGCAATCACCCGGAAGTTCCGTGCCGGGTAATAGCGGCGCATTTTCTCCAGTTGCCCCAGCCTCTCCAGGCGGTTATAGATTAGAATCCAGGCACAGTCCATATCCTGGTTAGCCTCGCATTTGCCATTTTTGGTGCCGGCGCAGGGACCATTGAGGATGCCTTTGGTGCATCGGGTAATGGGACAAATGCCCCCGGTCTCTGCCAGCCGGCATTCACCACAGGCAGCACACCGTTCGTCCCAGACTCCCCATTCTGGGGCCATGCCCATAAATGAGGTGTTGACGCCGGGGAGTACGGGTAAATCAGGGAAGCGTTCGGCAAGCGCCTGTACCCCGATGCCGCAACCTAGGGAAAGGATGGCATCAACCTCACCGATCCGGTCGGCCAGGGGATTGAGGAACTCATAATCGCATTGTCGTTTCACCGTATATTCGGCAAAGTCGTGAGTCCCGTTGCTGCTTCTTGATTCGGCGACCCGTAACGCGTGGTGCAGATAGGAGACTTCGCGCTCACCGCCGGCGTTGCAGACGGTCATACACGTGCCGCAGCCGAGGATCAACACCCTGGGGTAGGGGGCGATCATCTGCCGTATTTCATCAAGGGGTTTTTGCTCGGCAACTATCAACTCTTCACCTCCTGTGTCAGCGTCGAGGCTAAATGAAGCCTGCCGATTTGCTCGGCGAATTTGTCCAGTTCCGTGGCCGGGTCCACATTAGTGTCGGGGAAGAAGGTACTGAGGCGCTCCGGCTCAAGGCCAATCTGCATCAGGGTCTGTCTAACCTTTTCCACACGCTGGCGCACCCAGAAGGTGGTGTTTTCCCGGGAGCATTGCTCACCACACCCGGCGATAAAGACCCCCTCAGCCCCCATCTCGAAGGCGCGCAGGATGTGATCGGCTTCAACCTTGGCAACGCAAAGCACGGGTACAATCCAGATACCCCCCTTGGCTCGCCGCCACAAATTGGCCAGTATCCCTGTGCCAAAGAGTCCATACTGGCAGCAGAAGCCGATAATCAGTGGCATCAGCTTGGCTTCTGATTTTGATTTAAGGATGTGATCCAGCTCTTCATTGATGCTGCGCCGGTCAAATGGTTTGCGCAGGATAATAGCCTTGGCGGGACACTCAGCAACACATACCCCACAAGCCTGACACTGTTCCGGTGGTATCTGGACGGTGCCGCTATCATCCACATAGGGGACATGATACGGGCAGACCTTAAGGCAGGTAAGGCAGGAGGCGCACTTGTCCTGAGATAGGATTTCCGCCCCCATGCCACAGCGCAGGCACCGTCTTGCTTCAGTGGTGGCCGTTTCCCAGTTATAGACCAGCTCCACGGGCTGGAAGGCTTTCGCCCTGACTTGGGGAGGTAGTAGTGGTGGTTCAATTCGGCCGATTTTGCGTATCGCCTCAATGGTTTCCGGGAGTAGCTCGCCGGTCAGGGTTTCCCGCTCTTCTTTATCCGGCAGCGGATAGTGGTGTCTTAGATAGTCATCAATGCGGTTAGCTGCCAGCCGGCCGGCAGCTAGTGCCTGGGTTACCGTGGCCGGCCCGGTAACGGCATCCCCGCCGGCAAAGACCCCGGGGCGGTTGGTGGTGAGGGTAACCGGGTCAACCTGGATGGTGCTGCCTTTGCCGATGCGAACGTTGAAATCATCCGGGGCTTGCGGCGCCTGGCCAATTGCCGAAATTAGCGTGTCAAGTTCGATATCAAACTCGCTGCCGGCAACAGGTATTGGCTTGCGCCGGCCACTGGCATCCGGTTCACCAAGCTCCATCCGGATGCAGGTTACGCTGAGCCGCCCGTTCTTTCTCTGTATCCGGGTTGGTGTTACCAGGAACAGAATCTCAATGCCTTCCTCTAGAGCCAGCTCTATCTCGGCAGGGTCAGCGGGCATTTCTGCCCGGGTGCGCCGGTAGAGGATATTTACCTTGTTTACCCCCAGCCGGGCAGCGGTGCGGGCAGCGTCAATGGCGACATTGCCTCCCCCCACCACCGCCACCCTCTTGCCCAGTGATGGCTTAAGCCCCAGGTTTACTTCACGAAGGAAGGTCGCCCCGTCAATTACTCCCGGGCTTTCCTCCCCCTCGATTCCCAGTCTCAGGCTTTGCTGGGCGCCGATGGTGATGAAGATAGCCTTGTAGCCCAGTTTGAAGAGCAGGTCTAGGGAGACCACCTTGGTATTGGTCCTGATTTCCACCCCCATCTGAGTCAGCCGGTGCACTTCGGTGTCCAGTACGTCACGGGGGAGGCGGTACTGGGGAATACCGGCACGGAGCATGCCACCCAGTTCGGAATGAGCCTCAAAGATGGTGGCCGGATAGCCAAGCTTCCGCAGATAGTAAGCGCAAGCCATTCCCGCCGGACCAGAGCCGACAATGGCAACCTTTTCCTGACGTGTCGTCTCGGCACTGGTCTGCACCATCCGGTCCCCGCCGAATTCCACCGAAAATCTCTTCAATGCCCGGATAGCCACCGGTTTATCTACCTGACTGCGCCGGCAGGCTTCC
>CAZAYK010000128.1:0-3711 GCA_964489415.1 uncultured Dehalococcoidaceae bacterium
CCATGGTCAGCCGCAGGCGGGTGCGCCCGGTAAAGAGAACCCAGAAGGCTAGGGTCAGCCCCAGACTCTGGGAAAAGACATTGGTCAGCGCAGCTCCGGTGACACCAAGGCGGGGGAATATCCACCAGCCCAGGACGAGAAAGGGGCAAATGGCAGTATGGACAGCACGGAAAAGGATCGATATTCGCATCGGGGTAATGGCATCTCCTGATGCCTGCATGATACTCTCGGCCATCATCCGGAAGGACATGGCCACTGTCCCCACGAACATGATGCGCATATAGGTGGCCCCCTCGGCGACCACATCGGCTTCTACACCCATCAGGGTTAATATCGTCTCGGCGAGGGTGATGCCGATGGTTGCGGTGACCGCGGCGAAGGCAGCACTGATAATGAAGGCCTGCCGGGCGGCATGGTTGGCCCCGCGGTCATCACCGGCACCGATGAAGCGGGCAATCATGGCTCGGGTACCCATGGCGAGGCCCATCAGTGATGACATCATAAACATGACCACCATACCGGCAACCCCCACCCCGGCGATGGGAGCGGCACCTAGCTTGCCCACCCAGATCATGTCAATGGTGGGGCCGACCATGTTGAGGCTCTGGCTGATAATAATGGGCCAGGACAGGGCTAACAGGTTGCGAATGATGCTGCCTTTGGTCCAGTCCCGGCCCAGTACTACCGGTCTCCCGTTGGAAATATCTGACTCTTGCATACTAGGCTATCATTCCCTGACTAGGTCACAGCTTAGCTTGAGCGCCTCAGCCTTTCCGCTACCCATGCCCGCAACTGGTGGTCGGTGAGACAGGATAACCCCCTCGGGTGGGATTAGGCATCAGACTTTTAGCTTGGCGATTTGTCAGTGGGGTATAGGCGGCTGTTTAGCGCATTGAAACATAACAAAGGAAATGATAACAGAATATTGCTGGAATCTCAACTTTATTGCTCATTATGGTTAGAGAAGTAATGGCCGGCGCTATTACTGCCCGTAACCCCCTTGTTAATTTTGGCGGTTCTGCTATACTTAATCTATATTGGCTATGGAGGTAGCGAGATGTATCGCAGGATTATGGTGCCGCTGGATGGCTCGAAGCTGGCGGAGTGTGTCCTTCCCCATGTGACGGCTACGGCTAGGGGTTGTGGTACGGAGGAGGTCATTTTGGTCAGCGTTACCGAGCGTGTGCCGGTGCGGCAGACCTGGCGTGATACCAGTGTGTCCCTGAGCCAGAAGATGTTAGACTTGAGCGTGGGCACCAGTGTACCCGCCCCGGATATGCCCCAGGATCAGCCGGTGTTTGTCGGGGCGGTGGGCAGGATGTACAAGCAGGCGCAGCGGTACCTGGATAGGATAGCCAAGCAGTTGCGCAAGGAAGGGATTAGCGTGCGCACCGAGGTGCTGCTTGGCCGTCCGGCGGAGGAGATTGTTGGCTATGCTGCCAACAATGAGATTGACCTCATTATTATCGCCACTCACGGGCGCTCCGGGATAAGCCGCTGGGTAATGGGGAGTGTTGCTGACCGGGTTATCCGTTCTGTCTGTGTCCCGGTGCTGATGGTGCGTGCCCCGGGCTGTGTCCCCGGTATCTAGCCGGGTTGAAGGAAAGGGGCTTACCCGGGCGGTAAGTAAGGTTAATTCCTCGGTTATCAGCTGAGTCCAGTATCAGGTGAGTCTAATAGAAAGGGGAGCTAACGGTGCCAGCAGAAAGGTTAGTTGAAACTGATGTTTTGGTAATCGGTGGAGGTTTGGCCGGCTGCTTTGCTGCGGTAAAGGCCAGGGAGCAGGGGGTAACGGTAACCCAGGTAGCCAAGGGTTATATTGGCAAATCAGGTCAGACCCCGTGGGCCCACGCCATCGGGGTGTTTAACCCGGAGTGGGGTCACAAGCTGGAAGAATGGATGGAACAGGTTAACCGAATCGGGGAATATGTCAACAACCGGACATGGGGTGAAATCGTGTTAAGGGATTCCTATGCCCGGTATCAGGACCTTGTTTCCTGGGGGGTAGTCTTTCTCAAGGATGACCGGGGGGAATTCCGCAAAGAGTGCCGCCCTGATGGTGCTAGCGAGGCACTGATGTGGTCCGCCCATGATGGCATTAGCGCCCGGTGGGTGCAACCGTTACGAAGGCAGCCGGTGAAGGTGGGGGTTAACATCATGGAGAGGATTATGATTGTTGACCTCCTCCGCCAGGACGGCAGGGTTGTGGGGGCGATTGGTATTCCCATGGATAGCTTTGATTTATATATCTTCCTCGCCAAGGCGGTGGTTCTGGCGGCGGGGGCCGGTGGTTTCAAGCCGGTGGGTGGGTGGCCCATCTCGGACCTGACCTCCGATGGCCATGTCATGGCTTACCGGGTGGGTGCTGAAATCACGGGCAAGGAATTTGTTGATTTTCACGGTCGGCGGGCAAAAGGTGGCTTTCAGCGCCCGCCAAGCAGGGGGCTGCCGTTAATCAATGCCGAGGGCAATGAGGTGCCGGGTCATGGCATGGGCCTCAGCGGTGACTTTGAAGCCCACGCTGGCCGGGCACCACTCACCCGGGGGGATGAGGAAGTGGTATCCAATGCCGCCCCCGGATTGGCCGTCCACACCGTGGAGGGTGTCTGGCCGGCTGATGAGAACGGTGCTACCGGCATCCCCGGGCTGTATGCTGCCGGGGATAATTTGGGTACCATGGTGGTTGGGGCTATGTATTCGGGAATGGGCTTTGCCACCGCCACCGCGTCTGTCACCGGGGCCCGGGCGGGGGTGGCTGCGGCCCAGTTTGCCCGGCAGGCGGGGAAGCCGGCCGTGGACAGAACGGAACTGGCCCGGTCAAAGGGATTGGTTATGGCCCCTGCCCAGCGCCAGGGGGGCTTCACCCCGGCGTGGGTGACGCAGCTACTGCAGAACCTGATGACGCCGTATTTCATCTCGCGCATCAAGCACGGAGCGAGGTTACAGGCGGCGCTGACCCTGGTCGAGTTTATGCGGGACCACCTTGCCCCCAAACTGTTCGCCCGGGACCCGCATGAGCTGCGTCTGGCTCATGAGACAAAGAACATGATTATTAATGCCGAAATGGTATTAAGGTCGGCGCTGTTCCGGACGGAAAGCCGGGGCACCCATTACCGTGAAGACTATCCCCGCCGCGATGACCCCAACTGGCTGGCTTGGGTGATACTTAAAGAGGAAGATGGCCAGATGAAGGCTTATAAGAAGCCGGTTCCGAAGGAATGGTGGCCGGACCTGACCAAGCCCTATGAGGAGAGGTATCCGGTCCGGTTCCCCGGTGAGTAGTTTGCGGTTATTCATTAAAGAAGTAGCTCTTACTCGGACATAGAAAAAATGACAAAGGAGGCTAACTAATTATGGTAGTGAAACGACCCTGTTCACCATGGGTGCCCTATTATGCCCCGGAAAAATGCTATAACGGCTATACCCTGTTTACCCCCTTGATGGGGGCGGTAACCTGGCTAATTGATATGGAAGGTCGCCCGGTCCACTGCTGGAATATGCCCTATTCCCCCGGGGGATATGGTAAGTTACTCCCCAACGGGAATCTGCTCTATGCCGGCATGGATATCAACGGACCGATAGCCTGGGCGGGTGCTGCTGGTGGGTTCTTGGTAGAGGTGGACTGGGAGGGTAATATCCTCTGGCAGTATCATGACCCCTACCAGCACCACGATTTCTGTAGGCTGGAGAATGGCAATACCGTGTATCTTG
>CAZAYK010000129.1:0-3552 GCA_964489415.1 uncultured Dehalococcoidaceae bacterium
AACTCCCGGCTGGAAGCGATAGTGTTTAGCAATAGAATCGTGGCTAGAACACGAGGAAAAGTGGGGGTGTTGCCCGGGGAGAGGGGTGCCGAAAAACGCTTCTCGCTGAGCCAGCGGCCACCATCCCAGGAGGTACCCCCGCCTAGCCTTGCCCGGCTGCAGAAACTCCTCTGGGATAATGTGGGCATTATCCGTAGCAAGGAAGGACTAACCGAGGCGGCTGATATCCTGGCTGCCTGGCAGCGCTCCCTACCGCCACCCACTGACCGCCCTTCCTACGAATTAAGCAACCTGATTTTGACCGGCCGGTTGGTAACCGAGGCAGCCCTGCTCAGGGAGGAGAGCCGCGGTGCCCACTTCCGCTCTGATTTCCCCCACAGTTCACCGCAGTGGCGGTGCCACATCGTATTTACCCGGCGCTAGTTAACCCTGAGGTCACCGCAGGTCAAGCTCGCGGCTTGATTATTACCGTAATGGTGGCCGTTTCTTCCTCAATATTTATCTCTTTAAATTCCAGGTCAGCGGCTTGGCCAGAGCCTAACTCAGCCCTTCATCATCAGGGTGTTGGTTATTACCTAGATATGGTGGTCCGGTGTGGGCACTCCTATAGTAGCAGCGGTTACCCTTCTTTCTTGCGTTGTTCCCATCTTTCCATAAGTTTTTCTATTATCCGGGGTAGTGTCTCCCCTAGCCTTTCCATGGCACTGGCCATACTCCCCATGATTGCCTCAATTCTTACCCCTTCTTTATCAACAATAACCACGGCTACTGGCTTTACCCAGGCGGCGCCGCCGGTACCCCCGCCAGCACCTTCACCCTGTCTTTGGGCTTCACCCCGGCCTGAGCCACCGCCACTACCAAAACCAAAGCCAGCAGATATCAGTGGGACCAGGGTTATTCCCTGGATGGTTATGGGCTCCCCGACCACAGTTTTGGTGCTGAGCACCTTTTCAATTTCACCGAGGGTTGTCTTAACCAAGTTGGTTACTTCCTCCACAATGATTCACCTCCCTTGAGAATCATCACCCCAATCAGGCGGCTCATTGCCGGTGGAGCCAGCCTTACCGCAATGGTAGCATCAGGGGTGGAATGAGTCAACAGTCATCTGTGGCTATGCTTAACCAGGTCAGAGCTGACGCTGTAATTATTTTCCTCAAAATTCCGCAAAAAACATTGACCAAATGGAATAAATGGTTTACACTTAGGATATGCTGTACCCGTGGTTTTTTAGTTGGAGCGGTAACCGCTGGAGAGGGAGCTTCCGCCCGGCGGGTAGGTCATCTCTTCCTCAGCTTACCTGCTATCCTGTTATCTTGACCGCTGATTATCGGCACTGTCAATCAAGGTTATGCGCTGAACACGGGTAACTCAGGCTTTCTATCTTACCTGCCGGTGCTTTCTTAAACGGTGTTTGGTTATAATAGCTTACTCACGAGCTTGGTTGGGGGAAAGTAGACAAAACCTACTTAAGCCGGAAAAGAGGCGGAGGGAAAAATGACTACTCAGTACAATTTACTGCGGGCACGTTTGGAGGGTGAGCGGACACGCTTAATGGATGAACTTGAGCAATTGCAAGCCAATGTTTCTACCTCTGACGAAAGGCGAGAGGGCAGCCCCTTTGGCAAGAGGGAGGAAGAGGCGACAGAAACCCTGGAGCTGGAGAAACGGTTAGCCTTAGAGAAGCGCTTGCGTGAGGAACTGGCAAGGGTGGAGCACGCCTTGAAAAAGTTTGAGGAAGGAACCTATGGCTTGTGTGATAACTGTGGTCAACCCATTGACCCGGCTCGTTTGGAAGCACTTCCCCAGGCAAGTTTATGCTTGAACTGTAAGGCGCAACAGGCAAAGAATGCAAAGGGTAAACCGCCCTCAGGGTAAGTGGCGGAATGTGGCCTTCTTCCTCACTGGATTACTCACCGTGGTTGCTGACCAGCTCAGCAAAACCTGGATACGGGGTAATCTGTCCCCCGGACATTCACTATTCAATATTGGCTTCTTCCGGATAACTCACGTTCGTAATACGGGTGCTGCCTTCGGTTTATTCCCTGACCAATCCCTGGCGTTAACTATTGCGGGCATAATCGGTGTTGTTGCCATTCTCATCTGCTTTCGCCTTTCCCCTCGCTCCGTACCTGTCCTGGGCAGTAGGGTAGGGAGGGTGGCTCTGGGGTTGGTTCTTGGGGGTACCGTGGGGAATCTGATTGATCGCCTTCACCTCGGCTATGTTACTGACTTCATTGATTTTGGTTTCTGGCCGGCGTTTAACATTGCTGATGCTGCGGTGACCGTGGGGGTTATTATCCTGGCTTACTGCCTGCTATGCTGGCCACTGCCGGCAAAGGGTTAGGGTATGGATAGGGTCTATAATCTCGCAGCAGAACGAGCCGGGGTGCGTCTGGATAAGTTTGTTGGTGAAAGGTGCCCCGAACTGTCACGAACCCTGGCCCAGAAACTGATTAATAATGGCTATGTCACCGTTAATGGCTTGGCTGCCAAGCCCAGCCTTAGACTAAATTCGGGTGATCAGGTGTGTGTTATTGTGCCGCCCACCCCACCCCACCGGCTGACCGCGCAGGCAATGCCACTAAATATTATCTATGAGGATGATGACCTCTTGGTTATTGACAAACCGGCCGGGCTTACCGTTCACCCGGCACCGGGGCACCCGGAAGATACCCTGATCAATGCTGTCCTGGCCTATCTTCCCCATTTGGCGGATATCAGTGATTCATTGCGGCCTGGTGTTGTGCACCGGCTGGACAAGGATACCTCGGGGCTAATGCTGGTGGCCAAGAATCCAGTGGCCCAAGCCAACCTGTCAAACCAGTTTAAGGCTCGTTCGGTAGTAAAGGTTTATCAGGCACTGGTGAAAGGGAGGCTTGCCCCGGAGCGGGGCATCATTGAGGCGGCAGTGGGGCGTAACCCCCGTAACCGAAAGCAAATGGCCGTGGTTTCCCGGGGCAGAGAAGCCCGCACCGAATACCGGGTAATCAGGTATATTGGTAATTATACCCTGCTTGAGGTGATGCCTGAAACCGGCCGCACCCACCAGATCCGGGTGCATCTGGCGGCGATCGGTTATCCCGTGGTGGGTGATGCCACCTATGGAGTCAGCTCCCCTTACCTGTCACGGCAGTTTCTCCATGCCTGCCGGCTGGGCTTTAGGCTGCCGGCCACTGGTGAGTATGTTGAGTTTGAATCGGAACTGCCCCCAGACTTAAAGCAGGCACTGGGGAATATTTCCTAGAAGCCTGCCGTGATGCTAGAATAGTACAGCACTTAGAGGAGTGGCAGTTGTAAAATGAATAAATCAATCAGAACACGCTTTGCCCCTAGCCCCACGGGATTTCCCCATGTGGGCAATATCCGCACGGCACTGTTTGCCTGGCTGTTTGCCCGGCACTATGGTGGCAGCTTTATTGTCCGCATTGAAGATACTGATGTTGCCCGCAGGGTTGAGGGTGCTGTGGAAGCCATCCTCGACGGGCTCAGGTGGCTGGGGCTGGACTGGGATGAGGGGCCGGGGGTAGGGGGTGAATTTGGCCCTTACTATCA
>CAZAYK010000130.1:0-3531 GCA_964489415.1 uncultured Dehalococcoidaceae bacterium
GAAGGCCAGGCAGCGCCTCACCGAGACCGTCCACGGTGCCGGTTGAGCGTGCAAGCTGGGTCCGGGAGACCTGAACAAAGCACTATCCGGTCTACCCCTCACCACTGACCCGAATTTGATCGCAGGCATGGAGAGGGCAGAGGATGCTGGCGTCTATAAGCTGACCGAGGATCTGGCCATCATTCAAACTGTTGACTTCTTCACCCCGATAGTGGATGACCCTTATACCTTCGGCCAGATTGCTGCCGCCAATGCCCTGAGTGATGTCTACGCCATGGGGGGCAAACCACTCACTGCGATGAACATCGTCTGCTTCCCGGAAAAGACGATGGACATCACCATCCTCAGGGAAGTCCTCACCGGCGGGCTGGACAAGATGCATGAGGCGGGGGTAATCCTGGTGGGCGGGCACACCATAGAAGACCCGGAGCTGAAGTATGGCCTGTCGGTAACTGGCATCATCCATCCGAAGAAGGTAGTTCTCAACACTGGCGCCAGGGTTGGTGACCAGCTAATCCTGACCAAGCCGCTGGGCACGGGGATAATCAGCACCGCCATCAAGGGAGGGAAAGCCAGCGCTGAGGCTACTGCCCAAATCATCAGGGCGATGACCACCCTCAACAATAAGGCTGCTGAGCTCATGCAGGAAGTGGGGGTCAATGCCTGCACTGACGTTACCGGCTTCGGGCTGCTGGGCCATGCCGGGGAGATGATTGGTGGCACCGAGGTCGGCGTGGTGATTAACTCCGCTGCCGTCCCCCTCTTCCCCGAAGCTAAAGAGCTGGCGGAAATGGGCATGCTCCCCGGGGGGCTCCACCGCAACCGTGACTTCCACAAGGATATGGTAGTGATAAGCAGGGATGTTCCCCATTACCTGGCCGATATTCTCTTTGACCCCCAGACCTCGGGGGGGTTACTTATTGCCGTGCCGGCAGCCAGGGCGGGGATGCTGGTAAACAAGATGCATGCTGCGGGCATCACCGAGGCAGTCATCATCGGCAAAGTGGTGGCTGAGCCGAAGGGAAAGATACTAGTAAGCTAGCCGGAATTTGCCCGGATGGGTCTCTGGTTATCGCCCTTCCCCAATTCCCCGCCTAAAGCCCTCATCCGCCCCACCCCCTTGCCAAATCAGTTAGTTATGTTATAATGAGCCCAATCTAGGGGAAAACAAGGAGGTGGCAGCGATGGAAGTGGATATCAACTGGTTGGCCACTCTCGGTTTCGCCTTGGGTCTGGCTGCCGTGTTGCGCTGGATTTACCATGACATTGTCAGCTATACCAGTAAACCCAGACTGGTAATATCCCGAGGTCCCTTTACCATGAACTGGCAGTCTATTGATACCGAAGAAATCAGAAGGTTCGTCCACCTTGAGGTAAAAAGCAAAAAAGACGTAGCCCGCTACTGCCTGGCTTACGCCACAATCCTCAAGCACCCGCCAGAGGTAACCATCCTGCAGAAAAAGCTTCCGCTGCACTGGGCAGATACCCCCTACAGCCCGGTGAGCACGGAGATGGAGCCGGTGGATATTAGAACTGAAGCCCGGCGGCTGGACATCGCCTTTACTGTATCCCACCATAACGGCCTATCATGGCTGGCCATGCCCCTCGCCCTAGCTGCCGTGGGCAAGGTCCCCCAGGCAACCCTGCCCCCCGGTGAATACACCCTGGAGATAACTGTATCCTGTGAAAACGGCCAAGGGGACACCAAGGTAATCAAATTAATCTCCCCCACTGACTGGGAGGGGTTACAGGCGGAGCCAATCACCCAATAGCCTAGGCCACCATCACCCCGAAACGAGGGCAACCATGACCGAGGCAACCGGTCGGCACCAGGTTAAGATAGGCTGCTGTGGCTTCCGCGGCAGTAGGCAAGGCTACTTCCGCCAGTTCCCCCTGGTTGAGGTTCAGCAGACCTTTTACAAAATGCCCAAGCTGGAGACCGCCCGGAGATGGCGCCAGGAAGCCCCGGCTGACTTTGAGTTCACCATGAAGGCCTGGCAACTGATAACCCACCCGGCCACCAGCCCCACCTACCGTAAGGCAGGCATTATCCCGGCCAGCGGCAAGGAGCACTACGGATTCTTCCAGCCCAGCGATGAAGTGTACCAGGCATGGCAGCAGACGAAGGCACTGGCCGAGGCACTACAGGCAACGGTCATCGTCTTTCAATGCCCGCCGAGCTTTACCGAAACACCAGAAAACATCACCAATATGAGGCGATTCTTCACCTCGGCGGGCTCGGGGTTCCTCTTTGCCTGGGAACCAAGAGGGGGGTGGGCGAAGGCAACCATCCATGCCTTGTGCTCCGAGCTGGGGCTTATCCACTGCGTTGACCCCCTGGTTGAGGAGCCATTAACGGGAGAGCCCCAATACTTCCGCCTCCATGGCGGGGCACACTACCGCCACCGCTATTCGACACAGGAACTTGACCAGCTCAGGGATATGGTGGCGGGGAGAAATACCTATGTCCTGTTCAACAACCTGAATATGTATCATGACGCCCTGGCCTTTCTCCGTTTGATGACAGGTAACTAGAGCTAGTTTTGCCCGGTAAACCATAGACGAAGTCAAACCGGTACATATTGACAGCAGGATACCATTAGCCTACCATTTGAAGTGATAACAGTTATGGCGGCAGGGCATGAAGATTAGCCGGGGCCGACCTCGGTTAAATAACTATGGGGTAGCTGTCCTCCTGGCCCTGTGCTCGGCGGTTATCCTTGCCGGGTGCGGGGGAGGCCAACTACCCGAGGAGGGGGAAATGGCATTATCCATAACAAGCACTGCATTTCAGGACGGAGCCAGAATCGACAGTAGGTACACCTGTGACGGCCAAGATATATCGCCACCACTTGCCTGGAGCAAGCCACCTGAGGGGACAAAGTCCCTGGCACTTATCATGGACGATCCTGATGCCCCCATGGGGGTTTTCACCCACTGGGTCATCTTCAATATCCCCCCGGACACCCAGCAATTCCCCGAGGCTGTGCCCACTCAACCCCAGCTCCCCAGCGGCGCTGTGCAGGGCAAGAATGACTTCGGGAAAACCGGCTATGGCGGCCCCTGCCCACCACCGGGACGCCCGCACCGGTACCGGTTCACCCTGTACGCACTGGACCAACCCCTATCACTGCCGGCAGGCGCCACCAAGAAGCAGGTATTACAGGCAATGGAAGGGCACATCCTCGCCCAGGGGCAGCTAACCGGCATTTACCAGCGCTAAAACAGGAAGGCTAATCAGAAACTAAAAAGTGGCAGCGGCCGGATTCGAACCAGCGACCAAAGGCTTATGAGTCCCCTGCTCTACCACTGAGCTACGCTGCCAGCAAACAGAAATATAGCACTAATCCCAGCCAACTGTCAATAAGGCGGGAGAAGGGCACTCACCGCCAGAGGGGGTGCCATCCCAGTCAGTTTTCCTTGACGGTGGGATAGGCCTTTTGCTAAAATTCAGAGTAGAGTTTTACTATCAAGAGTGACTCCCTTCCCCCAAGCTCAGCGGCTAATTTCTAGGATAACCCTAACCTAGGC
>CAZAYK010000131.1:0-3477 GCA_964489415.1 uncultured Dehalococcoidaceae bacterium
ATCCCTAGCTATATTCTCAGAAGAACCAAGCTATTGTGGCTAAACTATCCCAATAACCCCACCGGGGCCGTTGCCAACCTTGATTTCTTTGAAAGGGTGGTCAAGTTCGCCAAGCAGCATAACATCATTGTCTGTCATGATGGCCCCTACTCTGAGATCGCCTTTGACGGCTACCACCCGGTAAGTCTGCTCCAGGCGAGCGGGGCCAAGGAAGTGGGGGTGGAGTTTCACTCCCTATCCAAGAGCTATAACATGACCGGCTGGCGGATTGGGATGGTGGTGGGAAATGCCGAGGTAGTCAAGGCGCTGGCTACGCTAAAGTCCAACCTGGACTCTGGGATTCCCCAGGCTATTCAGTATGCGGCCATTGAGGCCCTGACGGCATCCCAGGAGTGCATCCAGGAGCATAATGCCATTTATCAGAAGCGCCGTGACCTGATCGTGGAAATGCTGAATAATATCGGGCTTGAGGCCAAACCACCCAAAGCGAGCCTTTATGTCTGGGCTAAGGTTCCCCAAGGCTATGATTCTCTGGACTTTACCGCTGATTTACTTGACCAGGTTGGGGTGGCGGTTACCCCGGGGGTGGGTTACGGCAAGAATGGCGAGGGGTATGTGCGGCTGTCTCTTACCATACCGGATGCAGCGCTGGTCAAGGGGCTGTCCCGTTTGGCAGGGTGGCGCAATACCCGAAGGCTTACCCCCAGGAAGTAAGTTGACATAATGTCAGAGGGGGTACAATTACGAGGACATTAACCCTGACCAAAACAGTAACCGAAAGGGCTCTCCTGGTGGCGGTGGCGGCCAAAGGGAGCCGGGACAGGTGGACATGTGAAGAATCAATAGCTGAGCTAGCCCAATTAGCCACCACCGCCGGGGCTGAAGTCGTCGGTACGTTAATCCAGCAATTACGGGAACCCTCCAAGACCCATTATGTCGGAAAGGGTAAGCTGGAGAAAATTATCGGTCTACGGGAAAGCATCGGCTATAACCTGGTGATTCTTGATGATGAGCTCTCCCCGCTACAGCAGCGCAATCTGGAAGAGGCTCTTCAGGTAAAGGTTATCGACCGGGTGGCGTTGATTCTAGACATCTTTGCCCGGCGTGCCCAAAGTCATGAAGGCCGCTTACAGGTAGAGCTGGCCCAGCACCAATATCTGCTCCCCAGACTTGCCGGGCAATGGAGCCACCTGGAGAGGCTGGGGGGTGGCATTGGCACCCGGGGCCCTGGGGAATCACAGCTGGAGACTGACCGCCGCCTTATTCGCCGCAAGATACATCGTCTTCAGGCGCAGATTGAGGAGGTAAGGAAGCACCGTTACCTGTATCGCCACCGGCGGCGCAAGACCGGTATTCCCGTAGTGGCACTGGTTGGTTATACCAATGCCGGCAAAAGCACCCTGCTCAATGCCCTGTGCCGGGCTGATGTTTTCACCGAGGATAAGCTCTTTGCCACCCTTGACCCCACCACCCGCCGTTTAATCCTCCCTGACCTAACCACCGTCCTGATAACGGATACGGTTGGCTTTATCCGGAAGCTACCACCGGTGATTGTTACCGCCTTCCGGGCTACCCTGGAGGAGCTAAGCGAGGCCAGTCTGCTCCTGCACGTGGTTGACCTGGCTTCGGCTGATGCTGCGGAACAATGCCAGACGGTAGAGGATATACTGCGGGATCTTGACCTTGCGGCTAAGCCCAGAATTACGGTACTCAATAAAGTCGACCTGGTGCTCAGCGGTGGTGAAAGCTGGAACGAGGCATCCCCTTTAGATTATTTCTCCCAATATGTCTCTACCGCCCGGGAAAATATGATCCTTGTTTCGGCACAAAAGAAGTGGGGGCTATCTCAGCTGCTGGAGCAAATCAGCCACATGCTAAATCAGCCCCACCAATGACGCGCTGAAATCAAAATTTAGGCCCCTTAAATCATTTTTCCATGGTTTACCATTGGCGAGAACCCTATTTAAAGGTGGTTGCCAAACCGGCTGGTAGCCAGGATGTCCTCGGCGAGGTAGTGCTTATTATCCTCAGTGGTGCGCACAATATCAGCACTCATCAATAGCTGCATGGCCAGCGGCTTATAGTCACGTAGCCAGAACATGCTACGGGAAGGAACTAACCCCAGTTCCTCAATGGTTTTAGCATGTTTGGCATCTAGGGCACCGTGCTTCCGGAAGATTCTCACCACCTGTTTAACCGCGCGATTAATGAGAAAGCGGGGAATAAAGAATAACCCCAACACCAGCAGAATCAGGATTATAACTATAAAAATGGTGCTGTACATAACTTCGCTAAAGTATACAATTAACTGCAGTTGCAGAACAAGTAATAAAGTTAACATAATAGCTAATATTTTATGTTAAGCAAACACCGTTTCAATTTTGGGGCGCATAATATATGTTATGTGAAGTTTTCGTTTATTCACCTTACTCTCCTTTCCCCGCTGTCCCCTACTGTTAGACCTTTCTTGCTTGCTGCCGGATAGCGTTCAGGGTAGAATGTAAGCTGCAGCCGAATTTCCATCATGCTGAGGAGGCAAAACAATGATAGCACCCAAAAAAACCATCCGGGCTTTAGGTAAGCCGGTCAGTGAGGAGACACTACGGGACGATTTAGAGCGCTACTGTCAGCTGGCTCGTGAGCTGGGGGCTTCCGATGTGGCTATCATCCCGGCTAACCAGGTTACCGTGGATGAGCGGGTGCGGCTGAAGTGTCTGGTCCCCCGCTGTCTTCGTGCCGGGGAAACCCCCAACTGCCCGCCCTATGCCCCGGACCTTGACCTTGTCCGCCGTGCTCTGAGCCGCTTTTCCTGGGCGGTATTACTCAAGTGTGATGTAGCCCCGATCGAGAAGTATGACCCCAGGAAAGCAGC
Source organism: uncultured Dehalococcoidaceae bacterium (assembly GCA_964489415.1). Lineage (GTDB taxonomy): Bacteria > Chloroflexota > Dehalococcoidia > Dehalococcoidales > RBG-16-60-22 > CAZAYK01. The sequence continues at coordinate 2,873 of CAZAYK010000131.1, forward strand.
CAACAGGCAAGAGAGGCGGCACACCCTCTCCTTTCACCAGAAGAGTGCCGAAATAGTCTGCGCAATAGAGTCACAGGCTTATCACGATGGCTATCATTTAGCCATGGGATTCGGTGGTGGCTCGTGCAAGGACTATCTATGTCAGGGTCTGGTATGCCAGTTTCTGGACAGCGGCCGGTGCCGCTTCCCTCACCGTGCCCGCCCGGCGATGGAAGCCGTCGGCATTGATGTTATTGACGTAATCAACAAGGTTGGCTGGGATGCCTATCCCCTGGTGGATGACCTCAGCCTTGTCCCCTGCGCCATAACGGTGGGAATTGTTTTTATTAAGTGAGGTGAACATGCCACAAGATATACTAAAGCTGACGGAGGAGTATCTTTCCGAAGACCCTACCCGATGGGGACGGCTAGCCAGTAATATTCAGTGGCGCCGTCTCCAGCTGGCGCTGTTAAGGGAGATCCTCATCGAGTTAAGGAGACTGAACCAGGAACTGCCCCGAGGCCAGGCATCTGGGGGATAGAGCGGTCACTAAAGCCCAGATTGGGAAAGTGGGCTCGGTAGGATTCGAACCTACGACCAATCGGTTATGAGCCGACCGCTCTGC
>CAZAYK010000132.1:0-3444 GCA_964489415.1 uncultured Dehalococcoidaceae bacterium
CCCACCGGGAGATTGGAGGAAGGTGAAGATACTTTTGTCTGATGACTCATTTCCCCACTTGGTCGAGCTAGTCAGCGGGGGAAAAGTCCACAAGATGAAGGCCCTTTTTACCTTATTGTTTAGTGGGAAGGTGAGAGTCAAGTTCAGCTCACCGCTCGCCTTAGCTAGGCTTATCCGGGTGGTGGCTAGGATGGTAAAGAATGCCTGACCGAGCAATCAGAAACTATACACCGGAAGACTTGGCTGCCGTGGTAGAGCTATACCGTTCCTGCCCGGCGAAGTCACCCTCCTTCCCCAGGGACGGGGATTACTTTACCTATTTCCTTGCCCACCCCGGGGTCAGGGAAGACAGTGTCTTTGTCGCCACTGCTGGGGGCAGTATTGAAGGAGTGGCCGTTCTTGCCGTAATTCATCAGGGGTATACCCGGGGCAGGGTCATCGAATTATGGGCCGGGGAAGTGGGGGTGGCTAGTGCCCTGCTGCAAAGGATAGAGGATTATTGCCATAACCACAAGATTGACGTTATCGAGGTCAAGGTACCCCCCTTCCTTGACATGGGTAAGACGTTCACCAACTGGCATGGAATCAACCCTAATGAGGTGTTGATGGTCAAGCCCCTATCCCTAGCCCCCTTATTGCACGCCGTCTTTAGTGCTCCTGAGCTGCGCAAAATCAGTGATGGCAAAGACTTCTACTTCATCAGCGGGGATGAAACGGTTGAGGTTAAGGTAAGCCAGGGTGAAGCCAGGGTTAGGGTGACAAATAAGTTTCAACCAGGCCCAGGCAGTGTCGTGGTGAAAGCCAGCTCGTCTACCTTGGTTAAGCTAATTTTTACCAAAGCTAACCCCTACCTTGCTCTGCTGACGGGACAAATCAGGATAGGCAGGATAAGAGACACCTCCCTAGTCCTGAAGATATTGCGTACCATTAAAATAAACCAGCCGTGGATGGTGGCCATTGCCGATGCCAGGTAACCGGGATAAACGGAAGCAATCAAGCCTGAAGGGTGGCTGGAGGATCGGCGCCCTCTTCATGCCTGACCTGGTAGCCCGGCGGAGCACCACCACTGTCGCCAGCACGCTGCGTCTGCTGGAACCCCTAGCCGAGCGGCTCTATGCCATTACCGGTAATCTGCTTGAAGATGACCTTTATACTGAGAAAACCCAAATTATCAACCTGCGCTTCGCGGAGCGCAATGTTACCCAAACCCCAATGATAGTGCGGATTCCCTCCTTCCTGCTGATGCAGTTGCGGCTAAGCTATCATTTCCTCAAGATAGCCAATAAGATTGACATCGTCTTTCTAGCCGCGGGGGCAACCACCCTGTTCCTGCCCACACTAATCGCCAAGCTGCTCGGTAAGAAGATAATCTCGCTGCGCCCGGGCACCGATTCCCTGCAAAAGCAAGCCCGGATAGCCTATCAAGAAACCTTACTCGGACTGGGCAAGTACATCTTTGTCCCCATTGTCGGTTTTCTGGAAAGGCTGAGTTACTACCTGGCTGACCGGATTGTCGTCTTTCGCTCTGACCTTACCACCCCAGCATTAAAGAGATACGTCAATAAGATATGGTTTCACGGCAGTCGCTTCTACGTAGATATCAACTCGTTTCGGGTAGAGAAGGATCTAAATAGCCGGGAGTATACCCTGGGTTATATCGGGGGTTTTGATGCTGTCAAGGGGGTGATGGATTTTGTCCGGGCGTTACCATTAGTAGTGAGGGAAATCGATGGGATTAAGGTACTGCTCGGCGGCGATGGCACCCTACGGGGAGAGATTGAAGAGGAGATCAGAAATGCCCAAATTGGCGATAGGGTGGTGCTACCGGGGTGGATTCCGCATGAGAAGCTTCCTCAATACCTCAACGATATTAAACTGCTGGTCATACCCTCTTATGCCGAGGCGGGTCCCCATATGCTATTCGAGGCAATGGCTTGTGGGACACCGGTGCTGGTAACCACCGCCGGGGTTATGCCTGATGTGGTAACTGATGGTAAGACTGGCTTTATCATTGAAGAGCATTCTCCGCAATGCATTGCGCAGAATGTTATCCGGGCGTTACAGCATCCTAAGCTCGGCCAGATTGCCCGGGCGGGGCGGGAATTAATGGAACGGGAATACACCTATCAGGCGGCAGTGGCCAGATACCGCCAAATCCTTGCCAGCCTTAAGTGAGCCAGCCACTTCCGTTAGCCGTGGGAAAACAAATGATAGATAGGCAGCTAAATCTGTCTCCAGCCAGGTGGCTTAGTCTGACAATGGCACTGATCATCCTCACCAGTGTCTCTATCATGGTAGATATCCCTATCCTTAGGCAAGTCTGTGCCTTTATCTTGTTAACCTTTGTCCCCGGCTTTCTCCTCCTAACTATTCTCAGGCTGAATCATCTGGATACCTTGGTAAAAATAGCTCTTAGCGTGGGGCTGAGCATTGCCTTTATCATGTTCTTCACCCTGGCGGAAAATTTTTCACTATTGGCTATTGGTTATACCCACCCGATAGCCACCATCCCCCTGCTGATTTCCTTCAGCGGGGCAACTGCTCTTCTGGCGATTGTTGCTTACCTTCACCATCGGAATGCCCCCTTTTCTCTAGCTATCCCCGGGCTAACTGTCCGAGAGATGGCGATTCTGCTGGTGGCCTCCTTGTTCCCGCTACTAAGCATAATCGGCGTGCATATCATGAACCTGACTGATAATAATGCCCTGCTGCTGCTCCTGCTTTCCCTGATCCCTGCCCTGGTTATCTTTATCTCGCTTTATCACGGTAAAGTCTCATCACGGCTGTACCCGGGCGTGATAGTGCTGAGCGGGATTTCCCTGATGTTCATGCTGGTGCTGAGGTCAAGCCATATCATCGGCTCTGATATACATGATGAGTTTTATCTCCTGCAAAATGTCTTGGATAATTCCTGCTGGAGGGTCCAGGGCCCTTATATCCTGGATGCCTGCCTAAGCATCTCACTACTACCGGCTACCTACCACTTGTTTCTGGGCATCAATCTGGAGTATCTATTCAAGATTATCTACCCGCTACTTTTCTCGGTGGCACCGCTGGTGGTCTATCTGATTGCCCGAAGGTATGTTAGCCCCTTCTATGCCTTTCTTGCTGCCTTCCTGTTTATGTCCCAGGTCTCCTTCCTATGGACAACAAGCCATGGCCGCTGCCACATGGCCATCCTCTTCTTCGCCCTGGCGATAATGGTTCTCTTCCACGATGAGATAGGCAGTATGGCAAAACGGTTTTTATTTCTCGCTTTTGCGGCTTCCTGTATCGTATCTCATTATTCCACCACCTACATCTTCTTCTTCACCCTGCTCTTCACCTGGCTGGGGATGCTGATTATCACCAGGATTATATTGCCCCGGGGGCGGGGCGGCAGCAGTGATAGCCCCGTCAGGACCATGGCTCGCCGGCTACATCATCAGCCGAGGAGAGAAATAA
>CAZAYK010000133.1:0-3377 GCA_964489415.1 uncultured Dehalococcoidaceae bacterium
GGAGTGCATTAAGCCCCCGGTGCCGGAGAACCTCCATCAGCATGACCGTGTTCGAACAATCACCGCTGGTAACGCAGAGGACGGTATCAATGCCATAATCCATGCATACCCCATAGATTCCCTTTATCCAGGTGCAGCAGTTTATGGGGAAGCCGGCTTTCTCGGCGATGCTGACCAGGCGCTGGGGATTGGGGTCAGTAATGAAGACATTATTGAGGTCAACCGGCTGGTAACCGGCGGCGAGAAGCACCTCTATGGGGACGGTGGTGGTAATGCCAATCTTTTTCATAAATATTATCTCTTGATGTGGGCAAATGCCTGCATCCCGGCGAAGCGGGCATTTGCTCCCAGCTCGTCTTCTATCCTGAGGAGGCGGTTATACTTGGCGGTGCGCTCGGAACGGCAGGGGGCACCGGTCTTAATCTGCCCCGTGTTCTGGGCAACAGCCAGGTCGGCAATGGTGGTGTCTTCGGTTTCGCCGGAGCGGTGGCTGACCACCGCTGTCCAGCCGGCTTGCTGCGCCATCCGGATGGCGGCCATCGTCTCGCTGAGGGTGCCGATTTGGTTGAGTTTGATGAGAATGGAGTTAGATGCCTTTAGCTCAATACCCCGGCGGAGACGATTTATATTGGTAACGTAAAGGTCATCACCAACCAGTTGTATCCGGCTGCCCAGCCTTTCGGTGAGTAGCTGCCAGCCACCCCAGTCATCCTCGGCCATGCCGTCCTCGATGCTGATAATCGGATATTCATTGACCCACTTGACATAATATTCAACCATTTCGGCTGAGCTCAGTTCCCTGCCTTCCCGGGTGAGGATGTATTTGCCATCGTGATACAGTTCGCTGGATGCCGGGTCAAGGGCAAGGAAGCAATCCCTACCCGGCTGGTAGCCGGCATTTTCAATGGCAGCCAGAATTGCCTCCACGGCTTCCCTGTTTGAGGATAGGGAGGGGGCGAAGCCGCCTTCATCCCCGACATTGGTGTTAAGACCCTGGTCCTTTAGCACCTTTTTCAGGGAGTGATAGACCTCAGTGCCCATTTGCAGGGCATGGTTGAAGCTTACGGCACCCGCCGGCATGACCATAAATTCCTGAAAATCAGTGGAGTTGGCAGCGTGCCTACCACCATTGAGGATGTTCATCATCGGCACGGGGAGGGTGAAGCAATCAGGCTTACCCAGATAGCGGTATAAGGGCATGTTTAGTGAGCTGGCGGCGGCATGAGCCACCGCCAGTGATGTTCCCAAAATGGCATTAGCCCCCAGATGTGATTTATCCGGGGTGCCATCAAGCTCGATAAGCCGGCGGTCAATCTCTGCCTGCTCGGTGGCTGACATGCCGATGATAGCTGCCGCAATGGTTTCGTTAACGTTGTTTACCGCGGTGAGCACCCCCTTACCGTGGTATCTAGACTTGTCTTTATCCCGCAGTTCCACGGCCTCATACTTGCCGGTGCTGGCGCCGGAAGGGACCGCCGCCCAGCCGGTGGCGCCATCATCGAGTCTTACCTCAACCTCTAGGGTGGGATTACCCCGGGAGTCCAGGATTTCTCGGGCTTTTATCTTCTCAATGGTTGGCATTGCTCTCTCCCTAGATCTGGTCAGCATTGTGGGTAGTAAGGCTTACCGCCTTACGCACTGCATCGGCAGCGTCCCTAGCCGGAATAATGGCATTATCGGGCAGTCCCCTTCTCGATAGTATCCAGGTGTTGAGGCCGATGACGGGGATGCCGCTTTGCCGGGCATGGCCGATTTCCGACAGGGTCCCGAAGCCGCCTCCGATGGCGATAACCGCCTGGGCGGACTTGGCTACGGCGACATTGCGGGCATAGCCAATTCCGGTGGCGATGGGTATCTGGACATAGGGGTTGGCTTCCCGGCGGTCTTCCCCGGGCAGAATGCCGATGGTTAGACCACCCTCGTCGCGGGCACCCTTACAGGCAGCCTCCATAATACCCCCCAGCCCCCCGCACACCAGAATGGCTCCCTGGCGGGCTATCTCACGCCCCACCGCTTCAGCCAGTTCGGCCTCCTCTGGAGAGCATTGGCCACCGCCAATAACCGCAATGATTATCCGCCTATCTTTCACTGCCAAAATCCTGACCTTGGTGAATATACCGATTATATCACTGAGATTAAAGTCAAGCAAAGAACTAGTTATACCGGTTCATGGCGGCGGCTAGTCCCTCGGTGAGGAGGCAGTGGAGAGACTGGCTGACTTTGGGTATGACCTCGGCGATAATCTTCCTTTCTTCAGGGGTAAAATCACTGAGCACGTAGTTGATAACGGCTGCCTCTTTTTCCTTGGCGGAGCTGGCGGCTATTAGCGGCCGCCCGATGCCAATCTTGATGCGGCAGAAGTCCCCGCTACCCAGGTGGTTGATGATGGAATTGACCCCCTTATGCCCACCAGCACTGCCACCGTGACGAATACGAATCTTTCCCAGAGGCAGGTCAAGGTCATCGTGGATGACTATCACATCCTCCGGGTTGATATTGAGCCGCCTTACCAGCTGGCGGACTGATTCCCCGCTTAGATTCATGCCTGTCTTGGGGCGGGCCAGCACCACCGTTTCCCCAGCCACCTTACCTATGCCGGTACGGGCCTTTCCCTGACTTCGATCCAGGCGTATGCCCTGTGTCCGGGCAAAGTGGCTGAGGCACATAAAGCCGATATTATGGCGGTTGCGGGCATAGGTGCGCCCCGGGTTGCCCAGCCCGACGATTAATTTCATGGCACTAGCCGTTAACCCTACCTTGGCTATTTAACAGCCTGAGGAATTCCTCCTCGGTGAGCTGTTTGGTGCCCAGCTCCTGGGCTTTAGCCAGCTTGGAGCCGGGATCAGCGCCGACCACCAGATAGGTGGTCTTTCTGGTAACGCTACTACCCGTGGTGCCGCCGAGGGCTTTTATCCTAGCCTCGGCCTCCTGACGGGTGAAGTTCTCCAGTCTGCCGGTGATGACAAACTCCATGCCGGCGAGGGGTAATTCTTCAGGCGGGGCAGGGGTTTCCTCTAGTTTGACTCCCGCCTGGCGGAGGCGCTCGATGATTTCCTTATTTTCCCTCTGCCGGAAGAAGTTGATGATGCTATCGGCAATCTTGGGGCCTACCGTGGGAATGGACATGAGCTCTTCCCGGGAGGCCTGAGCCAGTTTGTCTAGGCTGTGGAATTCCCTGGCGAGGATTTCAGCCATCTCCTCACCGACATGGCGTATGCCCAGAGCAAAGATAACCCTGGCCAGCGGTGTCTCCTTACTCTTCTCAATGGCACTAAGCAGGTTGGCAACGCTCTTTTCCGCCATCTTTTCCAGGGTGAGGAGTTGTTCCTTCTTATCCTTGAGGTAATACAGGTCAGCGAAATTTTTAACCAGTCCCT
>CAZAYK010000134.1:0-3350 GCA_964489415.1 uncultured Dehalococcoidaceae bacterium
CATACTCCTCCATTCTCAATACCCGGTCAGTAACATAGGGGCGGACCTCCTCCAGGCCCTTGGGCGGGAAGGAAAGCCGCCCTGCCTGACTCGGGTCCTGATACACCTCCCGGATGATAATGGTAATGGCATCCTCGGATGAGCTGACCACCGCCGCGGTATATCGGTTGCCGCCGTTCATCAACCGAATTAATCGGGCTGCATGCCGCGGGTCCACCTTACCCAGATACTCCCCCCAGCTATTCTCGGCAATCAGGTTAGAACCGTCTATCTTCAGATGTACCCTATCGCCGGCCACCATCCTGGCCAGCACCTCCTTGGTGCCCAGCTCATAAAGGCTGACTACCCCTGCCTTCCCAATCTCCTCAATGAATTGCTGCGGCTCAACCGTATCCGAATCAACAATAGTGCTGACCGCCTCCTTTAGGTGGCTTAACCGCTGGAGGTTCTTCCGGGCAATGGCATTATAGGGGTCAAGCTCCAGGGCGCGACGGTACGACTCCCGCGACTGGGCATACTCACCCAGTTCCATGTAGGCTCTGCCCAGACGATTATGGGCGTCAACATCCCTAGGAAAGTACTCAATGATATTCTTGTTTACCTCAATGGCTTCCCGCCAACGCCCCTGCATCGCCAGGGTGATTGCCTCCTGACTGCGCTGCTGCCTAAGCCGGGCTAATCTCTCTTCCTCAAGCGACATTAAATGTCTCCACGGCAAAGTAAGTTAACTATATATTCTACCTTAACTGGAAAAGTCTAACAAGTGCCCAAAGTCACCAAGCTAGCCCATTTGACAAATTATTCAAGCTACTCTTAGAATTTAATTAAGGGTCTTCCCCCATAACCGAGGAGATAACAATGAAGGAAAAGGTAGAAGAGGTATTAGCCAAGATAAGGCCAAACCTGGAGAGGGACGGCGGTAGCGTGGAACTGGTCGAAGTCAATGACGGGGTGGTCACGGTAAAACTAACCGGTGCCTGTGCGGGCTGCCCCATGTCCACCATGACCCTAAAGATGGGTATTGAAAAGATCATCAAGCAGGAAATCCCTGAAGTCAAGGAAGTAGTGGCCGTTTAACCAAGCAACGGCTAACCCCTTACCTGACTTCCAGCTCGAAGGCACGGTGCAGGGTGCGGACAGCATCCTTCACTTTATTGGCATCAATAATACAGGTTATCCTGATATCCGAGGTGGTGATTAGCTGGATATTTATCCCCGCCTCGCTAAGGGCACGAAACATCCGGGCGGCATAGCCGGGGGTGTTCTGCATCCCGGTGCCAATAATGCTCACCTTGCCCAAATCAGCCGCACTGACACAATCCCGGGCGCCGATTGAACGGGCAATGGGCTCGGCCACGGCCATGGCCTCAGCAAGCTGGCTCCTCGCCACGGTGAAGGTCAAATCAGTAATGTTATTGATGCTGGCATTCTGCACGATGGTGTCCACGCTGATACCGGCGTCAGCCAGGGGACCAAAGATGGCCGCAGCAATACCGGGGCGGTCCGGCACGCCCACCACCGTTATCTTGGCAACATCAAGGTCGTGAGTGATACCTCTCACCTTATTGCGTACTTCCATAGCCACCTCTCCATGAATTAATGTGCCCGGAGCCTGGGTCAAGCTGGAGGCCACCAGAATCGGAATATTGAACAGCTCGCCCAGCTCCACGGCCCGGGGGTGTATCACCCTGGCGCCATAGCTGGCCAGTTCCAGCATCTCCTCATAGCCAATTTCGCTAAGCTTCTGTGCCCCGGGAACAAGCCTGGGGTCAGCGGTATAAACACCCTCAACATCAGTATAAATCTGGCATTCCCCAGCACCAAGGCTGGCGGCGAGGGCCACCGCGGTAGTATCCGAGCCACCCCGCCCCAGCGTGGTGATATCCATCCCCTCAGTAATCCCCTGGAAGCCGGCAACAATGACAATGTTGCCCCTCTCCAGCTCCCTGACCACCCGTTTCGCCTCAACCCTCAAGATTCGCGCCTGACTGTAAGTAGCGTCAGTCCGTATTCCCGCCTGGGCCCCGGTGAGGCTGATTGCCGGATAGCCCATACCCTGCAGTGCCATCGCCAGCAGGGTGCTGGAGACAATCTCCCCGGTGGAGAGGAGGACATCAAGCTCCCGCCTACTCGGATGCTCAGAAATCTGATAGGCCAGCTTAATCAGGTTATCAGTGGTATCCCCCATCGCCGAGACCACCACCACCACCTGGTTGCCCTCATCCCTGGCCCGGGCAATGCGCCGAGCCACGCTTCTTATCCGCTCGGCATCCGCCACCGATGTCCCACCATACTTCTGAACGATTAGCGCCATAAATTCTAACCCTTTCCTATCAGCCTCCCCATGATTTTATACCCTTCCTCAAGGAGAAAGCCAGTGTCCTTTGCCTCCGCCTCGGTGAACCTCCGGGCACCATTGGCGCCAAATCCCGGCCCCCAGAGCAGGAACGGCACCGGCTCACCGCTGTGTGTCCGCAGCTCAATGGGGGTGGGGTGGTCAGGCAAAATCAGCACCCGCAGGGCATCCTCCTGCCACGCGCGCAGCCGGCCAATAACCTCCGCATCTATCCGCTCAATGGTGGCCACCTTAGCATCAATAGCGCCGGCATGGGCCGCCTCGTCAGGCGCCTCAATATGGATCACCACCAGGTCACTTTCCCCCAGCGCGGTGAGGGCGCCTTCTGCCTGAGCAGCATGGTCACTATCGGCACCATCGGTCACCCCGGGGATGTCCAGCACGGCTAGTCCCGCCATCTTGGCCAGGCCACGAAGCAGGTCAACCCCGGAAGTCAGTGCTGCCCGAAGACCATAAACCCGTTTAAAGTCAGGCATATCGGGCACCCTCCCCGTCCCCCAGAAGAGCCAGATAGTCGTCGCCGGGATATCACCCCGCGCCTGCCGTGCCCGGTTTACCGGATGGCTGCCCAGCACCGCCTCCGAGCGTACCATCAGTTCCCGGAGCAGCTCACTCCCCTCACCTCGGGGCAGGTAACCAGCCACCGGCTTCCCCGGTATGTCATGCGGGGGGGTGCAGGTGGCCAGCAAGGTTTCCTCATGCCCGACCAACTTACAAATATGACGGTAGCTGACCCCGGGATAGAAATGAACCTCATGGCTGCCCAGGCTTTCGTTCAACGCCGAAATTAGTGGCCCGGCTTCTTCAGTGGTGATGTGACCGGCGCTGTAATCCCACATCTTTCCATCACGAACCGCCACCAGGTTGCACCGGAAAACAACATCACCCTCATCAATAGCAATACCCATGCTCCTCGCCTCAATCCCCGCCCGACCCCGGTAATAGACCCTGGGATCATAACCCAGCACCGACATGCAGGCGCAGGCGCTACTCG
>CAZAYK010000135.1:0-3328 GCA_964489415.1 uncultured Dehalococcoidaceae bacterium
TAGTCTCCACAATCTGGTAACCGTTGTTTTGCAGAAAGCCCCTGGCCAGCATCTCCCCCAGTTTACGCAGTTCACTACGCTTCATCTTGGCAAACCATATCCCTTACTGGCTGAAAAGACCGGCGATGGCTGGGGCAGGGTCCCCGCTGGTGGAGGCAGTCAAGGTGCTGTGGGGTACCATAACCCTTGTGCTGAGCGAGCCCATAACCGGGATACAATCCGTCAAGCGCCACCATCAGACGGTCTCTAGCTACCTTAGCCACTATGGAGGCACAGGCGATGGAAAGGCATAGGCTATCTCCATCAACGATGGCTTTCTGGGGTAGCTTTACCTCAGGCAGATTCAGGTAATCAATGAGGAGGTATTGCGGTGGTGGCACCAGTTGCTCAATGGCTGATTTCATCGCCAGCCGCGTTGCCCGGATGATGCCCTGGGCATCAATTACCTCGTGGCCCACCGTGCCGATACCGATAGCTATCGCCGCCTGATGAATATAATCACACAGAAGCTCCCGCACCGCTGGGGTTAGTTGCTTGCTGTCCCTGACCTGCCTAAGCCAGGGAGCCTTCAGCCCCCGGGGCAGGATAACCGCCGCGGCCACCACCGGCCCGGCCAGGGCCCCCCGCCCCACCTCATCAACACCAGCAACCAGCGGATAACCCTGAGCCGCCAGTGATTCCTCCTCGGCAAATGAGGGCCAGCGGTTATTGGGCAACCCTCCCCCCCTGTCCAGCGAGCATCTGGCTTACTCGCTGCCAGATAATCCCGGCTATCTTAGCCTTGGGCTGGGTGGCATCCACCACCAGCCAGCGCTCGGGCTCCTCCTCAGCCAGCCTAAGGTAGCCATCACGCACCCGGCGGTGGAAGGCAATATCCTCCTGCTCATAGCGGTCCCGGCTCTTACCCTTCTTGCGGGACAGCCCCTCCTCAGCCGGTATATCCAGCAGCACGGTAAGGTCAGGCATCAGCCCCAGCGTCCCCAGCCGATTAACCTCCCTGACCGTGGCTAAATCCAGGCCACGGCCATAGCCCTGATAGACAGTGGTTGAGTCAGCATAGCGGTCGCAGATAACCAGGGTACCCTGAGCCAGGCGGGGTTGGATTACCTCCCGCACCAGCTGCGCCCGGGAGGCATTAAACAGTAGCAGTTCGGCCAACGGAGAAATCTCCATATTTTCCGCCCACTTCAGCAGATAAGCGATTTTCCTGCCCAGCGGGGTGCTGCCCGGCTCATGGGCCACCAGCACCGGCATAGCCCGCCGCTTTAGCCGCCGGTACAGCGCCGTTGCCTGGACGCTCTTACCGGAACCCTCACCCCCCTCGAAGGTAATGAACAGCGCCATAATCTATTCCCCGGTATCTTCCCGGTAAATCCTCACCCTTCTCTCGGGGTCTTTACCCAGGCTACGTGACGCGAGGTTATTCCGCTGGGCAATAAGGTGCTGCAACCGGCGGATGTAGGCACTCTGCGGGCTCAGTTCCACCACCTCCTTCCCCTCCCTGACCCGCTCCACGGCGGCTTCAGCTTCCTCAAGTGCCATCCGGATATGGTCTGTCCTGTCTTGGCCAACCGCGGGGTAGATGGTGTGCAGCAACTGCCTTATCTGGGGCGGGGTGTTACTCTTCAGGACATAGATGGGCAACTCAGCCGCTTCCGCATCCCTTACCTTTTGTGGCTTGCGCCGGTAGTAATTCTTTGAGGTAATAAACAGGTCAGCATCGCGCAGGTTACTAACTATCTCCACCGCCAGGTTCATTTCCCGGGCTATCTGCTCCAGCCGGGCCCGGTTAACGCCAAACAAGAAAAGCCGGGAGTGCTGTTCCCCCTTCGCCACCCGCCTTCGCCGGGGAGCCTTGGTAACGGCTATCTCCGGCTCTACCCTCTCTATCCTGACCTCACCATTCTCATCCAGCCACCGAACCTCAGTAGGGGTAGGTTGGCCGCGCAGCATGGCATCAACAGCCTCACCAACATCGGGGTGAATGGCCACCCTATCCCAGTCCTGAATCTCCACCACAATATCAAACGTAGGCGGTGACTTGCGCTCCAGAATGGACTTCTGCGTGCCCCGCCGCCGGGCTTCCTCATCACCCAGGGTTACTGACTGAATACCGCCAATGAGGTCGGAAAGTGTCGGGTTCATCATCAGGTTTTCCAGGGTGTTACCGTGGGCGGTGCCGACTAGCTGGACACCACGCTCGGCAATGGTTCGCGCCGCCATAGCCTCCAGCTCGGTACCAATCTCATCAATAATAATCACCTCAGGCATGTGGTTTTCCACCGCCTCAATCATGACCGCGTGCTGCTGGGAGGGGGTGGCTACCTGCATCCGCCGGGCACGCCCGATGGCGGGGTGGGGAATGTCACCATCACCGGCAATCTCGTTTGAGGTATCGACAATGATAACCCGTTTCCCCAGGTCATCAGCCAATACCCGGGCGACCTCACGGAGCATGGTAGTCTTACCGACACCGGGGCGCCCCAGCAGAAGGACACTCTTCCCTGACTGAACCAGGTCTTCAATAACCTTGATGGTGCCAAAGACCGCCCGGCCTACCCGGCAGGTAAGCCCAACAATGCGCCCCTTGCGATTGCGAATCGCCGAGATTCGGTGCAGGGTGCGTTCAATCCCGGCGCGGTTATCATCGCCGAAGCTACCAATCCGGGAGACCACGTAATCAATGTCCGGCTCGTCAACCTCCCTCTCGTCAAGGACCTGCTCCCGATGGGGAAAGCGAGCCTCGGGGGGGCGGCCCAGGTCCATGACCACCTCCAGCAATTCGCTGATGTTCTCCTGCCGACGTAGCGGCTGGCGAATCCGCGGCGGCAAAATGTCGAGCAAGGCATCCAGGTCATCAGTAATTAACTTCTGCACAACCCCTCCCCGATATTCGCTACTTTTCCCCGCTGACAATATCCAGGAAATACTGGTGAAATCTCAGGTCATCAGTCAGCTCAGGATGAAACGCCGTAGCCAGTAATCTGCCCTGTCTTGCCGCAACGATAGTATCATCAGGCAATCTCGCCAGGACTTCAGCGGTGCCGTTTACCCGTTCAATCGCCGGAGCCCGGATGAAAACGGCAGGAAAGGGGGGTTCCCCCAGCACCGGTACCACCAGCTCTGTCTCAAAGCTTTCCCGTTGCCGACCGAAGGCATTACGCCGGACGGTGATATCCATTATCCCCAGGGGTTCCACCGAGGAATGAGCAACCCTTCCCGACATGATGATGACGCCGGCACAGGTGCCAAATATGGGCAGCCCGCTGTGTGCCAGCTCCCTGACGGCGCTGGTGAGATTATCGTCGAGCATCAGCTTGCCAATAGC
>CAZAYK010000136.1:0-3297 GCA_964489415.1 uncultured Dehalococcoidaceae bacterium
CTCGGCAAGTAGCTCCTTGAGAAGCCGTTCATCACGGGCATCACCCCGGACAAAGGAGAACTTGTCATTATCCGCCATGCTGAGCAGGCTTGTCTGCCCATACATCAGGTTATCGAGGACAGTTACCTCATACCCGGCGCCGAGCAACACCGGCACCATGACCGAACCGACATAGCCGGCACCCCCGGTAACCAATACCCGCGTTATCTTCCCTGGTGATGAACTGCTCGGAACCATTCTATCGTTTCCTTCAATCCTTCCTCTAGGGTATATGAAGGCTTCCAGCCGAGCTTCTCCCTTATCTTGGTAATGTCGGCTGCCTTCCTAGTTTGCCCTTCTGGCTTGCTGGTGTCAAATTTAACGGTTAGGTCCTTACCACTAAGCCGGATAATAAGCTCGATGAGCTCCTTTATGGTAACCTCTTCCTCAGTACCTATGTTTATGGGGTCTACCACAGCGTATTTCTCCAGGGCGAGCATCATGGCGTGAACTGCATCCTTGACATAGATGAAGGAGCGGGTTTGCTGGCCGCTTCCCCACACCGCAACACTTCCGGTGGATTCAAAAACCCGCCTAATCAGTGCCGGTATCACGTGAAATGTTTCCCAGTCAAAGTTATCCCGGGGCCCATATATATTGGCGGGGCGGACAATGGCAATCTTCATCCCGAATTCTCTAGCATAAAACTTGGCGCCAAGCTCAGCGACACGCTTGGCCCACCCGTAACCGATGTTAGATTCATCGGGGTTATCCTTGAACCCATCCGCCTCGAAATTGGGCACCCTGGTGGCGGGGGAATAAACGCAGGTAGAGCTGGCACACATGAATCTATCTACCCCTTCCCTCCTGGCTGCCTCGAGCATGTTGAGGGCAAGGATGGAATTGGTAAAGAACATGGTGCCGGGGTGATTTATGTTATATTGCACCCCCCCTACCCTAGCTGCCAGGTCAAAGACAATCTCCATACCCTTGATTGCCGTCAGGCACTCTTCCAGTCGTGACAGGTCAGCGGGGACAAACTCTATCTTATCCAGCACTGCTGCCAGATTTTGGCTCGGGTAGCTGCGCTGGGCCACCCTGACCCGGGCACCAGCCTCGACAAGCCGCTCAACGAGGTGGGAGCCAATAAACCCACCACCCCCGGTAACCAAGACCCTTTTGCCCGAGTAGAATGGTGTCATCCCGCTCCCTTCCCTGCCGATTCCAGCGCAACTACTTCCTTCCAGTATTCAATCGTTTTATGTAAACCTTGTTCCAGGCTTACTCTTGGTTCCCAGCCGGTTAGTGCCTTAATCTTGGTGATATCAGCGATCAGCTTACTGCTAACCGGAGGGGGCTTCTTGACATCAACCCAGGTAGTATTAAGATAGCGACAGATTATATCAGCGGGCTCACCGGTGGTTATCCCCTGCCCGCTACCTAGATTCATTATCTCCCCGATGCATTAAACTCTAGCCCATCTTTGATGAAGCTGATAAAACGCAGCTTCGGGCATACTCATACTTATGTCCTTAGCATATCATACGGTAGGTGATATGTTATTTGCTGATTTATTATACCCCTTATTATAAATATTATTGGTCAAATGTCAAGTGATATTTCGTTAAAATGCCAATTGGCAAGGTAACCATTCCTTGAAGGTAGGCTATTTTGCATTTGTTATTGTCTCTTTTTCTTTCAGCTCAATTAATATCCTTTCAAATTCATCCACGGATTGGGGAAATAAGATTTTGGAGCGCTGCCGCTGTTTAAGGGTTCCTTTTAGATAGTTCTTGAGCTTGTTATTGCTAAACGGAACGAGGTCAATTAGCGAAACGACGAGTCCATTCTCCACATTAGCCAGGGAGGTGGACCAAAAGCCCAGGTACATCTTTACTTTATCACTGTAGAGTAGCTCAGCAGGTATGGAATCCTCCAGAATGATACCGGTGGTTATCATCGCTTTGTCACTATTGTGATGGGGGTGATACTTGCGGGCTATCCTGTTTTCCGGGAAATACCTCGCCAGAATGCGGAAAACCTCAGTTAATTTCCCCTTTAGGGTATCCCGGGGAACCAAATCAGGGCTGATTTCGTGGTCAAAGTAGATAACATCATAATCACCGACATCGAATAATTTAAACTGGCTTAAATCAAAGCCTGCCATCATCTCCGTTTTCTCTTCCCAACTGATAACCCTAGCCACGTATTGTTTCATAAACCTGTCAGGGATATAGGGGATCCCCCCGTATTTGGGGAGTTCGCCGGTGGTTATATCACGGCCATAAATCATCTTAAGTAGTGCCAGCCGGGCCCAGTCAGCCACATTCTTCGGGGTAGAGGGGCGAACCTGGACAGCATCAGGGGGGGCTTGCTCCATGTACACCAAACTGTTTTCCTTACTTAATTTCCTCAGCAGGTAAAACCTGATACCACTAAACCCCCGGCTAAGGAAGAATACCTCACAGCCCTTAAGCCCGGCAAAGTGCTTAGTGAAAATCTTTTTCAGGTATTTCCTTTCCCCTACTATATCAGGCGCGAGGTAGAGTAGCTTCTTTACCCCGGTAGCTGCTGCTCTTCGTGCTGGATAGGGTTCAAGGTAAATGAGATTGAGGGCGCCCTGAAACGCCCTTTCGTTAATTACTTGATAAAACTTGAAGAGGTCAGGATTGCCCGGAACGACGATGGTGGTCTGGCCTTTGGGGTGATTCCCTGTGGCCAGATACAGAGTAGCTTCAATTGAGGGGTAGCTTGTTGAGAATATTACTATCTTGTTCGTGGTACAACCTCAGCTAAGAACTATTTCCTGTATTTAATACCCCAAATGTTTTAACCTCTGCTTTATTTCCTTTCCCTCTTGTTTAGTAAAGACCTGTTCTTCGTCATGATGTAATGTTTGGTTTTTCAATGCCTGTTCAATGAAAGCGTCAACTTTTTCTTGGAAGTATCTTATTAGTTCCTCGTTAACATGGGCTAGATTACTGGTCTCACCTGGGTCAGCTTCTAGATCATAGAGTTCCTTTATTTCATTTTGTTTTTGAAAATTCCTGAAATTAGCTGTGTCGAAATGAGTGGTGTAAATATATTTGTATTTTAATGTCCTGATAGCGACTCCGTATTTCCCCTGAATCCAGTCGCATAAAAGCTCACTATAAGATTCTTGGCAGGAATCAACTGTTGGTGCCTTCCCTTCTCTTATCAAGGGCAGTAAGCTTCTCCCCTGTAGCTGCCCAGGCACTGGTATTCCTAAAATGTCCAAAACCGTGGGCATAATATCAATTGACCCTTGGACAACATCTCCGACCCGTTTACTTTGTA
>CAZAYK010000137.1:0-3200 GCA_964489415.1 uncultured Dehalococcoidaceae bacterium
GGCGGCAGCGCAGGTATATATCCGCTGGGCGTGGAATCTCAGGCCGACATCAATGACACAATTAGCCAGTTCATATCCCTTGGCCGCGGGCTGATCCTCACCGATGAAAAGTATTATATCACTGCCCCCGCCCCTATTCTTCCAGTAGTAGAAATTGCTCTGCGGGAACTGGGGTGCCTCGACCACGTTGTCCTTCACCAAAACGCCGATGGGGTCAAAGAAGTAAGCCGCCTCAATTGAGCCCAGTTCCCGAAAGTCCAGTTTCCTCTTTAGGTAGTTAGCCACAATGGTAGCCACATCACCGATGCCGGGCCAGGCGGCTAGCAGATGGGGGGAATTGAGCCTGGGGCGGGCACAAAACCGGACTAAACCTGCCATTTTATCATACCACCTCTTCCCCGGGTGGGGCTGTGTTAATAAACTTCATTATAAAGCTTACCACATGGTGAGAAGATTAAAAAGGGGGAAGCCCAAGATAGATTTAGCTGCGGTCAGTCCTTGCTGGCTACGGACAGCCGGGGGCAGTAAAGGTGGGGGGTGTGGAGAAGGCTGCCCACCCACCTGGCCTCATCGCCAATGGCGGCAATATGGCGCAGTAGCTGATAGACATTGCCGGAGACCATGGTATTCTTCACCCTGCCCACTATTTTACCATTCTCCACTTTATAGCCCAGCAGGACATTGCCGCTGAAATCACCACCCAGGATATTGCCCTGCTCGGCGCCCATGACCTGCTCGATAACCAGGCCTTCTTTTATGTCCTGAACCATTTCATCAAAGGTGGTATTGCCCGGGGCGATGATGAAGGCGCTGGGGGCGGGTGCCGGCAGACCACCGCGACTCCGGCTGCCGTTACCGGTGCTTTGGGTTTTGGCGAGGGCTGCGGTGTGCAGGTCGTAGAGGAAGTTAGTCACCACCCCCTCAGTCACCAGGGGGGTGCGCCGGCTGGGGACCCCTTCATCGTCGCCGGGGCGGCTGCTGGGGCGGTAGGCAGCGGTGGGGTCATCCCAGAGGGATAGCTTGTTATCAAAGACCGGCTGCCCCAGCTTGTCCCCCAGGGGCGATGCCCCCTCGACAACTGCCTTGCCGTTAAAGGCAGCCATCAGGGGCATGATGATGGAGCTGGCGAGCCCGTTGGGGGTGAAGATGGCGGGTAGTGTTCGCGTGGGCACCGAGGCCAGGTTTTTCGCCAGCTCCAGCTGGCGGAGCACAGCCTCGGTTACTGTTTTGGTGCTGGTCAGGGGGTGGCAGGAGCTTTGGTTTTCCCCGACGAAGAGCATATCCCGGTCTCGGGTGAGGTTACCCTCCAGCCCCAGGCTGAAGAGGCTCTTCTGGTAGTTAATCTGCCCACCACGGGAGTTGATGATGCTGACGGAGACCATGCCCCGGCTGATGCTGGCATCGCAGACAATGCCGGGGGTATGGGTGGTGACCGTGGTTATCATCTCCTCGCCAAGATTGACCATCGTTTCGGTGGCTACCGAATCTACGGCAGGGTCAAAGACGGCAACCTCGGGGTAGGGGCTTGGTGCCGGCAGCTGAAACCGGGCGGTCATGCCAAACTGGGCGGTCTCCACGGCATTACGCACCAGTTGGTCAATGTTATCCAGTTGGCTTGAGGTGGCATAGCCAATCCGGCCGTCTTTGATGATACGTAGTGCCACCGTGGTTTGCTGTTTGGTGTGGAGGTGCTTTAATCGGTTCGCTTCAAAGCGAACCTCGGTTTCTTCCGAGGCAATGGTAAACACCTCGGCCTGCTCGGCCACCTTTTGGGCTTGCTCCAGGATGTGTTCCATTACCTGCCTCCGACCAGGCAGTGGCGGATGCGGATATGGGGGCTGCCGTTGGCGACGGGGAGGGGCATCTGTCCCCCCTTGCCACAGCCACCGCCCTGGTTCATCTCCAGGTCATTGCCGATGGCGTCGATATTCTTCAGGGTGGTGAAGACGTTGCCGGTGAGCACCACCGGGCGTAGTGCCTCGGCAATTTTGCCGTGGCGAATCATATAGGCCTCACCTGCGGAGAAGGTGAACATCTCCATGCTGGTGGTGCCGCCGTACCAGTTCTTGGCATAGATCCCTTCCTTGATGTCGGCAATCATATCCTCAAAAGAGGCGTCGCCGGGCTCAATGTAGGTATTGGTCATGCGGACAATAGGCGGGTAGCGGTAGTTAATGGCGCGGGCATTACCGGTGGGTTTTTCCTTCATCTTGGCGGCGGTCTCTCGGGAGTGAAGCCGGCCCACCAGCTTGCCCTGGTGGATGAGATAGGTCTTGGTGGCGGGTACCCCCTCATCATCATAGCGGTAGCTGCCGCGCAGCCCCGGTATGGTTGCCGAATCCACGATATTTAGTTGCTTACTGCCAAACTGGGTGCCCAGGGTCATAATTTTGCGCAATTGCGCATTTTCGTAAATAAAGTCAGATTCGGAGAGGTGGCCGAAGGCCTCGTGGACAAAGACCCCGGCCAGCACCGGGTCCAAGACCACGGTGTATTCCCCGCCCGTTATCTGGGGTGCGGAAAGCAGCGCCACGGCACGCTGTGCCATCTCGGCCACCTGGTGGTGGAGTCCGGTAATGGCGCTAAATTCGCCCCGGCTGCCCAGGCTCAACCCTACCTGCTGAACCTCACCGTCCCTGGCGGCGATGGCGGTAAGACGCAGGGTGATATCCGCCCGTTCCTGCTCAATGTAGCTACCCGCCGAATTGAGGAAGATGACCCGCTTGCAGCTATCGGCGTAGGCAATGGTTGAGGTCTGAATCTGGGGGGTGCGCCAGATAATTTCGTTGTACTCATCGAGTAGCTGCTTCTTTTCCGCCAGGGGGATGGTAACCGGGTTGCTCGTTTCACCGGGAACACGGTCAACCACCGGGGCTACCGGTGCCAGCTGGCTCTGGTCACTGCCCACCAGCCGTGCCTGGGCTACCGCTTGGGCTACCTTACTAGCTAGCTCGTCAAGGTTATTAAAGCTGGCGAAGCCCCAGCCGCCCTTGACCAGGGCGCGCACATTGCCCCCTTGGGCAGTTGCCCGTCCGATTGACTCCAGCTCCTGACCCCGGTAGGTAAGGTAGCTGGTCTGGCTCTCCTCGAGGCGGGCCTCAATATAATCGGCGCGGTGCCTCTTCAGTTCTTGGGCTAGTTCCTGGCCAATGGTGTCAAGGTGTGTCATGTTCAGTAGCCGGGGAGAATAATCGTCCTTG
>CAZAYK010000138.1:0-3111 GCA_964489415.1 uncultured Dehalococcoidaceae bacterium
GACCCTAATGCCCCTCTCATACAACTGTTGCACCCGTTTCTTACTCCTGGCTTCAGCGGTCAGCCTGACTTTCGGCTCGGTCCCCGAGGCTCTAACCAGCAGCCAGCCATCATTAAAATATAACTTGATACCATCAATATTACTCACTGACAGCGGCTCCAGAGCCATTAAGGCATCCTCCAGACCAGCTATTTCGCTCCCATCAGTGGGGATACTGCCCCGCAGGATGGGGTATGAAGGCAAACGGTCAACCTGCTCGGATAGCCGTTGCTGGCTGGCTATGGCCACCAGCTGAGCCGCGGCATAAATACCATCAGGACAGAGCGAGACATGAGGGAAAATCCAGCTACCTGAGGGCTCACCACCGAAGTCACCACCACCCTTCAGCTCCTCAGATACCGCCGTATCCCCCACCCTGGTCCGCCGGATAGTAAAGCCCATCTCATCAATCACCATTGAGGCATCCACGGTGGTAACCACATCACGAGCACCGATTGCCTGAGCCAGAATCACCAGCAGCTTATCCCCGGGAATGAACCGCCCCCTATCATCCACGGCCATCATCCGGTCAGCATCCCCATCATGGGCGATACCCAGGGCAGCACCGGATTCCCTGACCACCTTCATCAGTTCCCCCAGATTAGATTCCACCGGCTCAATATCATGGGGGAAAAAGCCGCTGTGATAACAATTAATGGTTACCACCTCACAGCCCAGCCTGGTGAGCAGGTAAGGGGTAACCTCAGCCGCGGCACCACAGCCGGCATCCACCACTACCCTGAGCTTTAGTTTAGCGGGGAAATCAGACATGATGCGTTCAACATGCTGCTCCACCGCTCCCCGGTGCTGGTGGCAGCCTTTCATCTCAGACCACGGGGCAATCTCAACCGAGCCACCCAGAACCGCCTCCTCCACCCACCCCTGCTGTACCAGGTCAAAGGCAGAGCCATCTGGATTCCACAGCTTGATGCCGTTATATTCCGGGGGATTATGCGACGCGGTAATCATCACTCCAGCATTAAACTCCCGGGAGACAAAGGCGAGGGTAGGCGTCGGTACAATACCAACATCACCACATTGGGCACCAGCCGCCAGCAGACCGGAGATGAGGGAATGCTTCATAACATCGCAGGAAGTCCGGGTATCACTACCCACCACCACACTCCCGTAAGCCCTCCCCACCGCCAGCCCCACCTTAAAGGCCAGGCTGACCAGCTCCTGATTAACGATACCCCGTATTCCTGATGTGCCAAAAAGCCGCATTTTGCTTTCATTCTACACCTACCGGCACAAATGTCAACAAGGGTAACCTGTAACTATTACGCTTCCTGACAAAGGGAAATAAGGGTGGGAAAATGCCGCCAAATATTAACCCCCAGGATTTACCGGCCGCGGCGACAGGTGATAAAGGCAAAGAGACAAGTCTCGCAGCAAATTAGGGCGGTGAACAGTAAAAATGGTATCAACTAAACCACCGGGTGAATTTCCTCTTGGTATGATTCACAGCCTTCTTGACAATAACAGGGCCACCAGCGACAGGCCTACGGTTGTTAAGGCGATAATATTAAAGACATCAACAATACCTAAAACGTCCATAAAATGCCCGACAACAGGCTGTATCAGGCTCCGCCCCTGCATACCCAAGCCAAAATAAATACCAAAAATGGTTGCCCGCAGGTATTGCGGCGTGCTGTCCACCAGGAGTGGCTGGATGGCCGCCTGCCTCATATACATAAATATACCAAAAAAAACGAACAGCACTATCAGGCCAGGGTTAAAGGGTAACCTAGTGATTAGGTATAAGAGCGGCCCGGTGGCGAACAATGCCAGCACGACCGCGTTCTTCCTTCCCCACTTATCCGACAGCCAGCCACCCAAGAGACTGCCCACTATTCCGCCGCCCCTGATGGCACCCACCAGCATCGCCGCCAGCGCCGGAGCAACACCATGCTTGTCCACCAGATAAAGCGGGATAAAGACCATCGCCGAACCAGCGATTAACTGGGTGAGAATAACCAGGCTGGTGATGGGGGCAACAGACCGCAGAACGCGCCCCAGGCTAATTCTCTGCCCCTTTGCCTCAATGTGAGTACCTCCCTCAACAGATTCACGGCGCCGTCTATCGCCAACATAGGTAATTCGCTGCCAGCCAAACTTCCTGAAAATCACCGGCACGACAATCAGCGGGATAAGCCCCAGAATGATATAAGCATAATTCCACCCCAGAGCCTCAGCGATGAGACCTCCGAGAACCGGCCCCAGGGTAAAGCCAAGGCTGCCCCCCACCAGGTGAAGAGCCATTACCCTTCCCCGCCTCTCCTCTTCAAAAGAGCCGGAGAGCATGGACACCGCTGAAGGATGATATAAACCCGAAAAAAGCCCCATGATAACCAGGAGGACCAGTATGGGATAATACGCTGAACTTAAACCAACCGCCAGAGCCAAAAGACCGACACCGCCAAGACCCATGGCGATTACCACCTGCCGGCTTACCCGGTCACCCAGCCATCCGCCGGGTAACTGGGAAAGACCTGAAGTAACCGAGTACGCTGAAAGCAGCAGACCGGACTGTAAGTAGCTAATCCCCAGGCTGGTTTTAATGAATGGCAACAAAGCAACCAGCAGTCCGGTACACAGGTCATGGCTGGCATGAGCATAGGCAAAAAAAACCGCCGTACCACCACCCCACGGGTGTAAAATACCCCGGAAGCCTCTGTGTCCAGCCAATAGATATTATCCCCAAACCCAGAATAGATGCGGCTGAGGCTGTTAGCCCATCAAGCTAGCCAGACCCGAGCCAAATCAGGCTCAGTATATACCTCTACCCAGTCCAAAGCTAGCACTTGGTGGCTTTGGTGCCTAAATACTTCGCCACCAGCTCCATAGCGCAGTATTCACCACACATACTGCACGCCGCCCCGGCGGAAGCATGCCTACCGTGAACACGCCGTGACCGTTCCGGATCCAGGGAAAGCTTGGCTTGTCCCTCCCAATCGAGGTTCCTGCGGGCCAGAGACATCCTCCTATCCCATTCCTCAGCACCGGTGACCCCTTTAGCAATGTCAGCAGCATGGGCCGTAAGCGTTTGCCACCGCTGGATACAATGTAGTT
>CAZAYK010000139.1:0-3026 GCA_964489415.1 uncultured Dehalococcoidaceae bacterium
GGGGCAGGCGCTGGGGCTGGTGCCGGGGCTGGTGCCGGGGCTGGCTGGGCACAGCCACTGAGAATTAAGCCGCCCACCAGCACCACCATTAACACAGCTATCAAAATTTTCTTCATCTCTCCCCTTTCCTGATGTGATGTACCTGGCTAACTCAATCCTAATTGAACCTTACTCCATATTCACCTCCCGTATCTAATTCTACTATGATAACCGGAGGTAACCTAATTTTATAGCCCGCTCACCCTGCCTTCACCCGGAGGAAATTACCAGAAACACGCCGGATAGGGGATGTCTATCGCCCGTTTGGGGCACTCCATCCAGCACACACCACAAAACCAGCAGTCCTCCTCATAGGTCACCTTTGGCATGTCCATCTCCTCATCCCAGGTAAAAACGTCCATGGGGCATAGGTCATAGCACTTCCCGCAGCCGATACAGCGCTTATAATCTATCACCGGCATGCTACTTCGCCTCCTTGAGGTATTCCGGCTTAAGGTCAGGTACCTCTCTTATCTCCAGCACTGCTTTCCCCTTTTCCCAGCGCTGAATGGTAATCATGTTATCCCGTGACGGGTCTTTCTCCGGATAGTCCAGCCGGATGAACTGGCCCCGTGTCTCCCTCCTTGCCAAACAGGCAGCAATGTGCACCTCAACCAGGTCCATAATGTTGCGGCACTCCAGGGCCCGCATCAGGTGGTGCGGAGTCTTCGCCATCAGCTTGGGGAGAAACTCCCGTCTCAGTGAGCGGAGCCGCCGCTGCCCCTCAAGGAGCCTCCCCTCATTCTTGAACATGCCCACGTAGCGCTTGCAGATGTAACGGGCACAGAGCTCCAGCTCAATGGGCTCGGTGCCCTGGGTAACCTTCAGGGGAGCCAAGGCGGCCTCCTTCTGGCTCTCTACCTGTTGTTCATCAATAGCGGGCTCCCCCACCCCGCTGACGAATTTATGGATATTGTCACCAACCCACAAGCCACCGAGGGCAGCATTACCACAGCCATGACAGCCATTGGCGCAATCACCAATGGCATAGAGGCCCTCCAGCGAGGCCCTAAAGTCGTCATCAACGTTGACCCCGGTGGGCACCATGAAGTTTAGGGGGTGGTTCTCCATCAGCTCGTAGCGGTGAGTCCGGGGATTAAACATCCGTTCCTCGGCTATCTTGAACGATATCATCTTCTCATCGGTGAAGGCTACCTGCATCCTCCGGTGGTAGTCATCGTGCAGGTGGGACTGACTGACGTATATCGGGTCCTTGCCCGCTAATTCTATCTCACGGTAGACCTCGGCAGTGGGATAGGGGATTTCCTCACCATCCCAGGTGTACCACTTGGCGCGGATGCCATCACCGTGGTCAAAGTTGCCGTAGGAGATGGTCAGGTCATCCCGTATCCGGAGTCCCCAGCCGGTGATGTCCATGTTGGCCAGATCCGCCCCCGCCCGGTAGGCGACAGCATAACCATCCCCCGAGATTGACGCCGGGCACCAGTGGTACTTCATCTGGTATTTGTAGAACAGGGGCTCCTCCGGCTCATAGCAGCGGGCAAAGATGCCGGTGGCAATGACCACCGCCTTGGCCTTAATGACGATGAACTGACCAGTGCGGACATTTATCGCCGTCGCCCCCACCACCCGGCCGTTATCGGTGAGCAGGTCGACCACCATGGTCCGCTCAAGGACATTCACCCCCCGCTGTCTTACCACCCTGGCCAGCTTTGGCTTGATGTCCTGCCAGTGAACTCGAATCATCAGTCGGGGGCCACCAAACCAGCCGGAGGGTATGTGATAGTATTCCCCGTCATCCCACCGCATGGTGATCCCCATCTTCTCCGATTCTTCCAGCACCCACAGGCTCTTGTCCAACAATCGGTAGGGGATGTTGCGGTCAGTAAAACGCCCGTCCCCGTTGAGGTGATGCTGGCGCTCCTCCCAGAGTTTAACAAACTCCAGCGGCGTGACGCCGTCACACTGCACCGGCTCATAGTGGTCTTCACCCATAGCCCCGCAGCCACTCCGGTCCGTCTTTGCCTTCTCCACCAGCGTTACCTTTAAACCGTGCTCCGCCGCCTTAGCAGCACAGTAGCAACCGGCAATCCCTCCCCCCATTATCATGACATCGGTTTCAACAACCCTATCCGCAATTCTATCCAAAGCCAATTTTAACCCCCCTCCCTATGGATGCGCAGTAATCTGCGATCCTGTTCACTTAACTCGAGCATCTCCCGCTGCCGCTTCTCTATTTCCGCCTCCTCAAATTCCTTGTCCCGATACCGGATCGTCTTTTCAAATTCAGGAACCACCTCCATGGCAGCATCATGGTAGCTGATATCCTTCTCCTCAGCACGCTGCCTGATCAGTTTCCACAGCTCAAACTCAAACTTCTCCTCATAATGCTTATCCGACGTGGGTTCCGCCATAGCAACACCTCCTAGCTGGGTTTCCTTGTTATGTAAAGTTCCTCTCCCAAGCTGCCGATGATGGTGGGACACTTTTACAAGAATGGGTATGATGACCAGCCATATTGACCAAAATTTAGCCTTTCCTGCTCGATTTGACAATCTCCTGGGGTTGAAATTTGCCCGCCCAACTATGAATAGTATAATAATTTATCGTATTTTAAGAAGTCAAGTAATTCACCAGCAGCCCATCTCCACAAAAGGTAAGCCTGCACAATTTTTCCACCTGGGGGGCAATTTTAGTGACTACCTTAATATTTCCTTAATATTTGCTCACTATAATTTACAAAGTTGCTCTCCAGCTCACCTAGGGATAATATAGTACCTAAGGCGACACAGGCTAGCGGAATCTACCACCAATATTGGAGGTGAACAACGCTATGAGCAGATTTAGGCAAAAGCGGAACCGAAGCTATCACGACGGGGAGAGAGGAAGGAGCAAGGTCTTTTTAGCACTACTGGTGATTACCTTAGCCGCTGGCTTGCTTCTTATCGGTTGCCCCCAGCCCGCCCCCCCCCAGCCACCAGCTAAACCCCAGCCCGCCCCCCCCCCACCACCCACCCCCCCCCCCC
>CAZAYK010000140.1:0-2983 GCA_964489415.1 uncultured Dehalococcoidaceae bacterium
GCTCTTGCTGCCGGTAACAATGTTGAGTTACTGGCCGAGCAGGTTAGGGAGTTCCACCCGGAATTTGTCTACTTTTCCCCAGTTGAGTGCCAGGGTAACAACCCCCCGGCTTGTCTGGCCGGGATTAGCGCTGAATTCTTATCTCTGGAGGATATTGCTGCTCATCCCCGGGTGGATACTGTGGTTATGGCTACCTCGGGGAAGGCGGGGCTAGGTCCGATGCTGGCGGCGGTAAAGGCGGGCAAGAATATCGCTCTGGCTAATAAAGAATCGCTGGTGATGGCGGGTGATATTATTACCGGTGAGGCAAAACGGCACGGGGCGCAGATTTTACCCGTTGATAGTGAGCACAGTGCCATCTGGCAATGCCTTCGGGGGGAGGGACGGGGGGTTAGCCAGCTGATACTCACCGCTTCCGGGGGGCCGTTCCGTAATTATTCCTGGGCACAGCTAAACGGGGTGACCGTAGCCCAGGCACTACGGCATCCCTCGTGGCCGATGGGGAAGAAGGTTACCATTGATTCGGCAACGTTGATGAACAAGGGGCTCGAGGTCATTGAGGCCCACTGGTTGTTTGGCGTGCCTTATGAGAATATCAAGGTACTGATTCATCCCCAGAGCATTATTCACTCGATGGTGGAGTTTGTTGATGGCTCGATTAAGGCCCAGCTGAGCTACCCGGATATGCGCTTGCCCATTCAGTATGCCCTGTCTTACCCTGACCGCGTGGTCAATCCTGAGCTGCCGCGGCTTGACTGGAGCCGGGTGAGGAGCCTGGACTTTGAACTGCCTGACCTGGACAGATTCCCCTGCCTGCGGCTGGCGGTTGAGGCCGGGGAAAAGGGGGGTACCTACCCGGCAGTACTCTGTGCTGCTGACGAGGTGGCGGTTGAGCTTTTCCTCTCCCGGCGTATCAGCTTTATTGATATTGCCCGCCTTGTTGAGGGGGTGCTGGAACAGCACCAGGTTGTGGCTCATCCCAGCATTGAGGAAATTGTGGCGGCTGATGCTTGGGCGAGGGAAAGGGTTCTTGAGCTGGTTAGTGGAGATAATCAATGCTGCTGACGATATTATCCTTTGTTGCCGTTCTGGTGGTTCTTGTCCTTGCCCATGAAGTAGGCCACTTTGTTACTGCCCGGGCTTTCGGGGTAAGGGTGGACGAGTTTGGCCTTGGTTTTCCCCCGCGGCTTTTCTCAATAAAGCGGGGCGAAACCCGGTATTCGTTAAATATGGTACCGCTGGGGGGGTTTGTCAAAATGGCCGGTGAAGAAGACCCCAGTGTCCCCGGTAGCCTGGCCAGCAAAAGCCCCGGGGTCAGGATACTGGTACTGGCTTCGGGCTCATTGATGAATGCGCTGCTGCCTGTCCTGTTATTTACTATTGCCTTTATGATCCCCCACCATGTGGTCTCGGGGGCGGTGCTGGTGCGGGAGGTGGCTGCCGGCTCCCCAGCAGCAATGGCGGGCATTAGGGCGGGTGATGCTATTCTTGAGATAGATGGCCGGCGGGTGCACAATAATGTTGACCTGCAGCGCGCTATCCAGTCGAAGCTGGGTAGTGAGGTGACGATACTGGTCCGGCACCGTGATGCTACCACTGAGAGTGTTGAGGTAGTACCAAGGTGGCAACCCCCCGAGGGGGAAGGGGCGGTGGGTGTGCTCATTGAGACGGCAAACCCCATCCTTGTCCGCCAGAGTTACCCCTTCTGGCGGGCAATCCCCATGGCGGTAACCGAATTGATCGAGACCTTTATTTTGTTTAAGAATGTTATCATCAGTATGATTATTGGTTCTGCCCCGGTGGTGGTGGCGGGACCGGTGGGTGTTGCCCAGATCGCCGGGGAGGTGGCGAGGGCGGGGTTAAGCCCGCTACTGGAGTTTGCTGCCTTTTTTAGCATTAACCTGGCGATAATTAATATCTTCCCCATGCCGGCTCTGGATGGCGGGCGGATTGCCTTTGTTATTGTGGAGTGGGTGCGGCGGGGCAAGCGGGTATCGCCCCGGATAGAGGGCATGATACATCTGGCTGGCTTCGTGCTGCTGATTGGAGCCATGGTGTTAATCACCCTTCAGGATATCATGAGAATTGTGGCCGGGGAGGGCTTGTTACCATGATGCCGCGGCGGGCAAGCAGGCCCATCCGCATTGGAAATGTGACTGTTGGTGGTGGTGCTCCCATTGTGGTGCAGGCGATGACCAAGACGGATACGCGTGATGTCAGGGCTACGGTGGGGCAGATCAGGGAGCTTGAGGAGTGTGGTTGTGAGCTGGTGCGGGTGGCCGTGCCCGATGCTGAGGCGGCGCAAGCATTAGCCAGGATAAAGAAGGAGGTATCCCTGCCCATCATTGCCGATATTCACTTTGACTATCGGCTGGCGTTAATGGCGCTGGAGGCGGGCGTTGATGGGCTGCGCCTCAACCCGGGGAATATTACTGACCCGGAGAAGGTCAAGAAAGTGGTGCTGGCAGCTAAGGAAAGGGGTATCCCCATCCGCATCGGGGTCAATGCGGGCAGCCTGCCCCAGAGCAGTGACCCGGCTCGCAGTATTGCCGAGAAGATGGTTGATGCTGCGTTAGCCGAGATAAACCTGCTGGAAAGCCTCGGCTTTGATTTAATCAAGGTCTCACTGAAGGCCTTTGATGTGCCCACCACGATTGCCGCCTATCAAAGCATTGCCCAGAGGGTGCCCTATCCCCTGCACATTGGCATTACTGAAGCCGGTCTACCCCGGTATGGTATTATCCGCAGTGCGGTGGGCATCGGCACGCTGCTCTGGCAGGGCATCGGGGATACTTTGCGGGTCTCCCTGACGGCTCACCCTAGAGAAGAGGTGATTGCCGGCTATGAAATCCTGAAGAGCCTGGATTTGCGCCAGCATGGGCCGATACTGGTCAGCTGCCCTACCTGTGGTCGGGCGGAGGTGGATATTGTAAAATTAGCTGAGGAGGTAGCCAAGCAGCTGGCAAAGATTGACAAGCCGATA
>CAZAYK010000141.1:0-2948 GCA_964489415.1 uncultured Dehalococcoidaceae bacterium
CTACACGACGCTCTTCCGATCTCGAGGAAACCGGACTTTAAGGTGGAGGTGCCGCTTAACCCCATTCCCCCAGCTTTATATCCCGGCACCTCTCGATAATGTGATGGTATCTTTCGGTGACAAATGTCTCCCTTGCCGTGCCCGCGGAGGGGTCAGGGTCCAAGTAAAAAAGCTCGTCAAGACGACACTCAGGGAAAGCCCGCTTCGCCCCGATGATGAATTTGTGATTGATACTGCGTGACCCCTCCCGCACCCGGTAAACCTGGCTTACCGATAAGCCCATGACCCTGGCTAATTCTGACAGGTTACGGTACTTCCCATTACACAGGTCAAAAACCCTTGTCCTGATTATCATGGGTCTTGCCTCGTTATTGCCAGTTGGCTATATTATAGCATAAAAATGTCATTTGTCAATATCTCCCAACCAATATTGACAGCCGACCAGGATACCCCTAAAATACTCAATTGTTATCTCAATTAGACAAGTAGCAAGATATGACTTATGTCTGGCAACCCAAGCCCGGTGACAGGATCTTCCGCCCCCGCCGTATCAAGCGCTTCCGCCTGAGACGAGTCTTAGGAATTGCCGCCGTATTCAGCGCCGGTTACGGGAATGTTGGTTCCTCCATCTATTACGCACTGGGCATTGTCGCCCTGGTCGCCATGGGGGCCACCCCGATTGCACTGGGTATTGCCGGCATTCTGTTCATCTTCACTGCGCTTACCTACGCTGAAGGAACCGCTGCCTTTCCTGAAGCCGGCGGCTCAGCCAGTTTTGCCCGGCACGGTTTCAATGACCTTGCCGGTTTTGCCGCGGGATGGGCACTGATGCTAAGCTACATTGTTACCATCTCCATCTCCGCCTTCACCATCCCTCCCTATCTCGGCTTCTTCTGGGAACCACTTAAGGAATCCCCGTTCATCGGCACTTTAGCCTCCATAAGCATCGTCCTCTTCCTGATGGTGTTAAATGTTATCGGCATTAAGGAAACCTCAGCGGTCAATATTGGCGCCGCCGTTCTGGATATTGCCACCCAGGTTTCGCTGGTCGTTATCGGCTTTATACTCCTGTTTAATCCCACCATGCTGTGGCACCGCATCATCACCTACTGGCCCACCACCGATAACCTGATTATCGGCATCGCCCTGGCTTCCATCGCCTACACCGGCATTGAAACCATGTCGCAGATGGCCGAGGAGACCAGGCGGCCGGAGAGGCGGGTGCCACGGGCGCTGGTGATGATGATAGTCACCGTGCTGGTTATCTTCGCCGGTATTTCTCTGGTTTCCCTATCAGCTATGTCCCCCCAGGAACTTGCCTCGGAATGGGCGCGGGATCCCGTAGCCGGAATTGCCTTCTACCTACCGGTGGAATTAATCCGCATCGTCCTCAAACCACTGATAGCCATTCTCGCCGGCACGATTCTGCTGATCGCCACCAATGCCGGACTAATCGGCATTTCCCGGCTGGCCTTCTCCCTCGGCAGTCATAAGCTGGTGCCACCGATTCTCAGCCGGGTACATACCCGGTTCAAGACACCCTATATCTCCATTATCCTGTTCAGTCTGGTGGCCATCCTCATCCTGCTGCCGGGGCTCTTTGCCGCTGATGTCTTTAAGAACCTGGGCGCCCTGTATACCTTCGGCTCACTACTGGCCTTCATGTTCGCCCATGCCTCCATCATCAGCCTCAGGATCAGGAAACCGGAACTGCCCCGCCCCTTCAAGATCGGCGGGAATATAAGGGTCAAGGGTCATGAACTGCCCATAAGTGCCCTAATGGGCCTAGCCGCCACCACAATTATATGGATAATTATTCTGGCCACCCAGGCCTATAGCCGCTGGGTCGGCTTCGGCTGGATGGCTATTGGGCTAATCATCTATTATTTCTACCGACGACGACAGGCATCATTAACCCGTAACATGGCGAGCTGGAGAAAACTGAATAATCTTGACGTCCGCAAACGACCGACATAATTGTAGATTCTTAATAGCAGGACTATAATATAACAATAATTTATTCAGAAGCCGAGGGATGGAATTTAAGAATATCCTGGTGCCCGTAGCCGGCTATGATGCCGATGAAGAAGCCATGCGCCTGGCCTGCCGGATGGCAAAGCGGGACAAGAGCAAAATCTGGTCCGTTTATGTCATTACCGTGAAACGTGCCCTACCGCTGGATGCCGAAATCGAGTCAGAAATTCAAAAGGCGGAAAGCATCCTTGACCATGCCGAGAGCATTGCCGAAGAAGAAGACTATGAGATTGAGACAGACATATTGCAAGCCCGTGAGGCAGGACCGGCAATCATTGATGAGACTGTGGAGCGGGGGATTGACCTCATCCTGATGGGGGTTAATTACAAACGGCGCTTCGGTCAATTCAGCCTGGGTAGTGTGGTGCCTTATGTGCTGCAAAATGCTCCCTGTCCCGTGATACTATATCATAAATCATGAAATAGGATTGTGAGGTATTATGAAGGTAGTAATTATGGGTTGCAGCCGGGTCGGGGCTCAGTTAGCCGGGCTGCTGGACGCTGAGGGACACGAGGTCACTATCCTCGATGTTGAGCCCTATAGCTTCCGCCGGTTGCCCCCCAACTTCGGGGGCACGGCCCTGGTGGGTAATGGGCTTCATGAAGAATCCCTGAAAAAGGCGGGCATTGAAGAAGCTGATGTCTTTGTTGCCGTGACCCAAGGGGACAACCGCAACGTCATGTCCTGCCAGATTGCCAAGCATATCTTCAATGTGCCCAAGGTGGTCTGCCGTATCTATGACCCGCTACGTCAGGAGCTATACAGCACCCTGGGGCTGGAGACGCTGAGCCCAACGACCATTTTCGCCCAGTTACTGAAGGAAAAGCTGGAGAGCTGAGGTGTACCATGTATATTATTGTTGTTGGTGGTGGCAGAATCGGCTATTATCTAATCAAGGCCCTGCTCGATGAAG
>CAZAYK010000142.1:0-2809 GCA_964489415.1 uncultured Dehalococcoidaceae bacterium
GTAGCATGCAGTTTAGGCTGGCCGTTTTACCCGGTGATGGTGTTGGTCCGGAGGTTACCGCTGAAGCCGTCAAGGTATTGCTGGCGGTGGGCAGGAAATTCGGGCATAGCTTTGACCTTAACTACGGCCTGATTGGCGGCATTGCTATTGATGAGCAGGGGGTGGCACTGGCTGCAGACACACTTAAGATGTGCCGCCGGAGTGACGCCGTGCTGCTCGGTGCGGTGGGTGGTCCCAAATGGGATGACCCCTTGGCCAAGGTGCGCCCCGAGGATGGGCTACTGGCCATCAGAAAGGGTCTGGGATTGTTTGCCAACCTGCGCCCGGTGAAGGTCTTTCCGGAGCTGGTTAACTCCACCAACCTCAAGCCCAAGGTGATTGAGGGGGTGGACTTTATTTTTATTAGGGAGCTGACCGGCGGGCTTTACTTTGGCCGACCAAAACGGCAGTGGCGAACATCGCGGGGGCGGCGGGCGGTAGATTCCATGGCCTACTCTGAGCAGGAGATTGAGCGTATTGTCCGGGTTGGCTTTGAACTGGCCCGAACCCGGAAAAAGAAGCTGATCTCGGTAGACAAGGCTAATGTGCTTGAGGCATCGCGCCTGTGGCGGCAGGTAGCCATCGAGGTGGCTGCTGATTATCCCGATGTCGAGCTGGAGCATATGCTGGTTGATGCCTGCTCGATGCGGCTTATCCAGAACCCGGCCTACTTCGACGTTCTGGTCACCGAGAATACCTTTGGTGATATTCTTACTGATGAGGCCTCAATGCTGGCCGGCTCGATGGGGATGCTGCCCTCGGCTAGTCTGGCGGGGGTACCGCGGGAGGGGGTGAGAACATTCGGTCTCTACGAGCCCATTCATGGTAGTGCCCCGCGCCGGGCTGGTCTCAATATGGCCAATCCCATCGCCATCATTCTCAGCGTGGCCATGATGCTGCGCTACTCGTTCGCTTTGGTGAAGGAGGCACAGGCGGTTGAAGCTGCCGTGGCAACGGTATTACGGGAAGGTTACCGCACTTATGATATAATGGATGAAGGGAAGACCCGGGTGGGGACAAGGGAGATGGGTGATTTAATTGCGGGTAAGATAGGGGGCTAAAGCCTTGCCATCGGTGCAACTCTATGATACCACGCTGCGTGATGGGGCGCAGGGTGAGGGTATTTCCTTCTCGGTGGTGGATAAACTTCACATTGCCCAAAAGCTTGATGAGCTGGGTATTCACTTCATTGAGGGCGGCTGGCCCGGCTCCAACCCCAAGGATGCCGAGTTCTTTAGGAAGGCCGGGGACCTTGCCCTGACTAACGCCACTTTGGTGGCCTTCGGCAGTACCCGTCACCCCAAGGCTAGAGCGGAGGATGATGCCAACCTAAACGCTCTGGTCAACTCGGGAGTAAAGGTGGCTACCATTGTCGGGAAAAGCTCGGAGATGCAGGTGACCCAGGTGTTAGAAATCACCCTGGAGGAAAACCTCAGCATGATAGCCGATTCCATAAGCTATCTCAAGAAGCAGGGGCTTAACGTTTTCTTTGATGCCGAGCATTTTTTTGATGGCTTTAAGGCTAACCCCAGTTACTCCCTGCGTACCCTGGCGGTGGCGGCTGAAGCCGGGGCTGATTGCCTCGTCCTCTGTGATACCAATGGCGGTAGTTTGCCGGGGGAGATAGTGGCGGCTGTTGAGGCGGCTAGGAAGATAACCCCAGCCCCGCTGGGCATCCATGTCCACAATGATGCTGAGCTAGCCGTGGCCAACACCCTGGCAGCAGTCCAGGCCGGGGTTACTCAGGTGCAGGGTACCATCAATGGCTATGGCGAGCGCTGTGGTAATGCCAACCTTTGCTCTGTCATCCCGGCGCTGAAGCTCAAGATGGGTATTGACTGTGTCAGTGATGACCAGCTTGCCAAATTGACTGAGGTAGCCCACTATGTCAGTGAGCTGGCCAATCTGGTGCCTAACCCGTTCCAGCCCTATGTTGGCTCCAGTGCCTTCAGCCATAAGGGCGGTCTTCACGTTTCCGCAATAGCCAAGCGGGAGGATAGCTACCAGCACATAGACCCGGCTCGGGTGGGGAATCGGCTGAGGGTGATCGTTTCCGAACTTTCCGGGCGGAGGAACATCCTCCACAAGGCGAGGGAGCTGGGCTTGGATTTGTCCCCGCAGGGTAGGGAGGCGCAGAAGCTGCTGGAGCAGGTTAAACTACTGGAGAGCCGTGGCTTCCAGTATGATAATGCCGAGGCTTCCTTTGAGCTGTTGCTGTATCGTGCCCGGCCAGGTTATCGGCCGCCGTTTGAGCTGGTTGATTTCATGGTGGTGGTGGAGAGAAGACGGCGCCCGTCGACCCGTAAGGAGATGGAGGATATGCTGTCTGAGGCCATGGTCAAGGTAAGGGTAGGCGGGGAAATTATCCACACCGCGGCTGAGGGCAATGGTCCGGTGAATGCCCTGGACCAAGCCCTGCGTAAGGCATTACTGCAGTTTTACCCCAGCCTGGCTCAGGTCAAGCTGGTTGACTACAAGGTCCGTATCCTTGAGGAGAGTGTTGGCACCGAGTCTCAGGTCAGGGTGCTCATTGAGTCCAGCGATGGGATTAATGAGTGGCGTACTGTGGGTAGCTCCACCAATATTATTGAGGCTAGCTGGCTCGCCCTGGCGGATAGCCTGGAGTACTGGCTGGTAAAGCACCGTGAAGGGGGCAAACCCGGGCCGGCTTGACCTTACCGCAGCGTCATGCTAAATTTCTATAGTAGGTAACCTGTCCCTGTAGCTCAGCTGGATAGAGCGTCTGCCTTCTAAGCAGAATGTCG
Organism: uncultured Dehalococcoidaceae bacterium; assembly: GCA_964489415.1. GTDB lineage: Bacteria > Chloroflexota > Dehalococcoidia > Dehalococcoidales > RBG-16-60-22 > CAZAYK01. The sequence goes on from CAZAYK010000142.1 coordinate 2,805, forward strand.
TGGGT
>CAZAYK010000143.1:0-2783 GCA_964489415.1 uncultured Dehalococcoidaceae bacterium
TATTCCATCTATGACCGCTTTGAGTTTGATGTTCCTCTGGGTAGTGATGGTGATTGCTATGACCGCTTCCGGGTGCGGATGGAGGAGATGCGCCAGAGTCTGCGCATTATTGAGCAGGCGGTTAGAGACCTGCCCTCGGGGCCGATACGGGCTGAGGTCCCCCATCTCCTTCGCCCGCCGGCGGGAGAGGCTTATGCCCATATTGAGGCGCCCAAGGGTGAGCTTGGCTTCTATGTGGTGTCGGATGGTTCCATTGCCCCCTACCGCTGCCATGTCCGCCCCAGCAGCCTGATCAACCTGACGGCGCTTCGGGAGATGGTGCGTGGCTGGAAGGTTGCCGACCTGATAATCATCTTCGGCAGCATTGATATCTGTCTTGGTGAGGTTGACCGATAGTGACACTGGCTGATGTAACCCAGCTAAGCACCCAGCTTTATCGGCAGGCGGTGCCTGCTGACTGGCCGGGTGGCTTCTGGTGGCACTGGCTGTTTTTTACCGTGGTTCTCATCATCTTCGTTCTCTCTATGGTAATGGGGGCAATCTACATTGAGCGCCGGGCCATGGGGCGGATGCAGTCACGGTTGGGCCCCAACCGCACCGGCCCCTTCGGGGTGTTGCAGCCGGTGGCTGATGCCGTCAAGGTGTTGCTCAAGGAAAACATCGTGCCGGCTAATGCGGACAAGTTGGTGCACTGGCTGGCGCCGGTGGTGGCTTTTGTCCCGTTACCACTAATTTTTGCCGTGGTCCCCTTCCAGAACGGGGCCCTGCTGGCTGACCTAAATATCGGCATCCTCTTTGTGGTGGCAGTTAGCTCGGTCACTACGGTGGGGATTTTCATGGCGGGCTGGGGCTCGAGCAACAAATACTCCCTCCTCGGGGCGATGCGTAATGTCGCCGCCATCGTCAGTTATGAGATTCCGCTGGTGCTGGCGATAGTGGGCGTGGTGCTGCTTGCCGGCTCATTGTCAATGAACCAGATTGTGCTCGCCCAGGATATTCCCTTCATCCTGTTGCAGCCCCTCGGCTTCCTCCTCTTCTTCATCGCCGGCTGTGCCGAAATTAACCGCAGCCCCTTTGACCTGATGGAAGCCGATTCCGAGCTGACGGCCGGCTTTCATACCGAATACTCCGGGATGAAGTTTGCCATGTTTTATCTGGTGGAATACGCGGAGGCGGTGGCGATTGCGGCGATAATTACCACCCTCTTTCTCAGCGGCTGGCGAGGACCGCTGCTACCGCCCTGGCTGTGGTTTATTATCAAGGTGGTCATTGTCTTCTTCCTCATGGTGTGGACCCGGACGACGCTACCCAGGGTCCGGATTGACCAGCTGATGTCACTGGCGTGGAAGTTCCTCTTCCCGCTGGCGCTGATTAATCTGGTTATTACCGCCATTGAGGTGCTGACCTTACCGGCGGCCCTGCCGTGGGTAATCATCATAGTCAATTTTGCCATTGCCGCCGGGCTGATACCGCTGTGGTCAAAGCTATTCTTTAAATTAGGATGGGGCCGACTTGAAGTTTGAACGGTTTGGTCTGGGCATTGCCAAGGGTTTGACGGTAACCATCTGGCATCTGCTGCGTCACCCGACGGTGGTGCAGTATCCGGAGCAGCGGCTGAATAAGTCGCGGCGCATCCGGGGCAATGAGCTTATCTGGAGCCGGGAGAAGTGCACCGGTTGTGGTACCTGTGCCAAGACCTGCCCCCAGGGTGCTATTGAGATTGTTACCTCAACCAACCTTGCCGAAAACAGGTATGAGGTGGAAAAGTACCAGGTGGATACCGGATACTGTATCCAGTGTGGCCTGTGTGTTGAGGCCTGCCCTTATGATGCCCTGTTTATGGGCTACTCTATTGAGCGGGCCAAATACCGGCGGGGTGACTTGGTGTACAGTGGTGATATGCTGCTGGAATCGCCGGAGAGGCCCGCCAGTGGCTACTTTCACCCGGAGATTGCCCAGAAACTGCCCCGGCAGACGTTGCTTGTGGAAAGGATTACTGAGGAAGGGTAATGGGAACGGTTGTTGCCTTCGGGATATTGGCCGTGGTCGCCGTAGTGGCGGCGTTAGGGGTCGTTTTCCTTAAGAATGTTTTCCGGGCGGCGTTATCTCTGGTATTGTGTTTTCTCATGGTCGCCGGGCTCTACATTACCCTCAGCGCCGACTTTCTGGCGGCAGTACAGGTTTTGGTTTATGTCGGGGCAATCTCGGTATTGATTATTCTGGCGATTATGATGACCCGTGAGGTGCCGCGGGGCAGCCCATCTAACCAGCTGCAGTTCCCGGCATTTCTGGTTGCCATCGTGTTTTTGGTGATTGTGGTCTATGCCGTGATACGGACGTCGTGGCCGATAGCCGCGGCTCCGCCTCTGGAACCGACCACCGCCCCCCTGGCCCATCACCTTTTTGGTGAGGGTGGCTTTATCCTGCCCGTGGAAATCGCCGCGGTTCTGTTGTTAGCGGCCATTATTGGCGCCGTAGTTTTAGCTAGGGAGAAATAGAGAGGTGTCTTTGGGTCTGGAGCATTATCTGATACTGGCAGCGGTCCTGTTCACCATCGGGCTGTACGGGGCACTGACCAAGCGCAATGCCGTCATTATCCTGATGTGCATTGAACTGATGCTCAACGCGGTAAATATCACCCTGGTTGCCTTTTCCCGCTTTGTGGCCCCGGCGCTGTTAACCGGGCAGGTGTTTGCTATTTTTGTCATGGTAGTGGCGGCTGCTGAGGTGGCGGTGGGGCTGGCGATAATACTGGCCATCTACCGTACTTTTACCCATATTGA
>CAZAYK010000144.1:0-2398 GCA_964489415.1 uncultured Dehalococcoidaceae bacterium
TATTTCCATGAGACTGACGATATATTTAATAAGAAGATTAGCGCCGCCCTGAGATTTGGCCTGACGCCAATCCTGTGTATCGGGGAGGGGTTGGCCGAGAATGAAGCCGGCCGGGCTGAGGAGGTGGTCACCGGGCAGCTTAAGGCAGCCCTGGCGGGCATAGAGAATGCTGGCAGTCTGGTTATCGCCTATGAACCGGTTTGGGCTATTGGTACCGGCCGGGCGGCTACTGGTGAGCAGGCAAATGAGACTATCTCGCTTATTCGCCGCACTATCTCCCAATTATATGGTGATACGGTGTCCCGGGGGCTGCGCATTCTATATGGGGGCAGTGTCACGGCAGCTAATATTGCTGAGTTCGTGCGGCAACCGGAGATTGATGGGGCTCTGGTCGGTGGCGCCAGCTTGAAAGCGGGGGAGTTTGTCGAGATAGTGAAGCAAACCTCACAGATTAGAGGTTCTTGCTAAAGCGTGAAGCACCTGGTAGCTATAGTCGGTCCCACGGGGATTGGCAAAAGCCGGCTGGCCATTCATCTGGCACAAAGATTTCACGGTGAGATAGTTAACGCCGATAGCCGGCAGGTATACCGTTTTATGGACATTGGCACGGCCAAGCCCACCAGTGAGGAGAGGTCCCTGGTTCGGCACCATTTGATTGATATCATCAATCCTGACCAGGATTTCAGCCTGGCTCAGTACCAGGAATTGGCTTACCAGGCAATCAGTGATATCCAGCAGCGCAACCGGTTGCCCTTTCTGGTTGGGGGTAGCGGGCAATATGTCTGGGCAGTATTGGAAGGCTGGAGGATACCCCAGGTGCCGCCTGACCCTGAATTCCGGCGTAGTCTGGAGAGGAGGGCGGCTGTTGAAGGGATTGACCAGCTATACCAGGAACTGGCGAGGGTTGACCCGGAGGCAGCACGGATGATTGACCCCCGTAATCTCCGGCGTGTGATCCGGGCCTTAGAGGTGCAGGCCAGAACCGGTATCCCTTTCTCCCGGCTGCGGGGTAAGCAAGCCCCTCCCTTTACTAGCTTCATAATTGGTCTGACTGCGGACCGGGCCGAGCTATACCGGAGGATTGACCACCGGGTTGACGTAATGATGGCGCAGGGGCTGGTGGCCGAGGTGGAAAAATTGGTCAATATGGGGTATGATTTTAATTTGGCAGCCATGTCCAGCCTCGGCTACAAGCAGGTTGGTCAGTACCTTAGGGGTGAACTGAGTTTAGCCGCGGCTGTAGAGCAGATTAAGTTGGAAACCCACCGCTACGTTCGTCAGCAGTATAGCTGGTTCCGGCTAACCGATAGCCGGATACGCTGGTTTGAACTATGTGGTGACCTCGATTCGGAAATTGAGGCAGCTTTAACTGAGCTGTTAGGTGATAAGAGAAATTGACATAAGGGAGAGTGAGATAGGGAATGAATTTCACCAAGTTGCAGGGTGCGGGAAATGACTATGTGCTGATCGAAGCCGGTAACACCCAGCGGGACTGGCCCCGCTTAGCCCGGGAGGTATGTGACCGGCACTATGGCATCGGCGCCGATAGCCTGCTGCTTCTCCTGCCGTCACAGAGAGCGGATTTCGGGATGCGTATCTTTGATACTGATGGGTCGGAGGCTGAAGCCTGTGGCAATGGCCTCCGGTGCCTGGCCAGATACCTTTTTGAAAAGGGGCTCATTGCCCCGGGGGCTGACCGGATAACCGTGGAAACGCTATCTGGCATTAGGGAGGTCAGGCTGGAGCAACAGGGGGGTAGGTTAATCAAAATTCAGGCCAACATGGGCAAACCGGGGTTTCACCCTGATGATATCCCGGTAACCATCACCCCGGGCGAGGGCAGAGTAGTTGACATAAAGTCTATGGTGAATTATCCGGTTAGGATTGATGGTACTGAGATTAGCCTGAATCTGGTTTCCATGGGTAACCCTCATGCCGTTTGTTTCTGGGACCAGCCGGTAGCCAATTTCCCGTTATCCCAACTGGGGCCAAAGGTGGAAAAGCTGACAATTTTCCCCAAGCGGACCAATTTTGAGGTAGCCAGGGTAATTAACCGGCAGCAAATAGAACTGCGCACCTGGGAGCGGGGGGTGGGGGAGACACTGGCCTGTGGTAGTGGTGCCTGTGCCACGGCGGTGGCTGCCCGGCTCTACGATTATATTGATGATAGGGTTGAGATAAGGGTGAAGGGGGGAGTGTTGCAGGTGGAATGGAACGGGCACGGAGAGGTGCTGCTCAGTGGCCCGGCAGAAATGGTATTTACCGGCGAATGGCCGGAGAAGGTGTAGACAATGAAACTTTCACGGCGAATGGAAAAACTGCCGCCTTACCTGTTTGTGGAGATTAGCAAGAAGATTGCTGAAAAAAGGGCCAGAGGGGAAGAGATAATTAGCTTTGC
>CAZAYK010000144.1:2408-2775 GCA_964489415.1 uncultured Dehalococcoidaceae bacterium
CCATTGGAGACCCCGATATCCCCACACCAGCGCATATAATTGACCGGCTTTGTCAGGCAGCCCGTGACCCTGCCAATCACCGCTACCCGGAGAGTGATGGTCTCCCCGAACTGCGCCAGGCAATAGCCGGTTGGTACCAGAGGCGGTTTGATGTTTCCCTTGACCCGGATAGTGAGGTATTACCGCTTATCGGCTCTAAGGAGGGGATTGCTCATATTGCTTTCTGCCTCATTGACCCGGGAGATATCGCTTTAGTCCCTGACCCCGGTTATCCCGTTTACTCCATAGGCACTATACTCGCTGGGGGGCGGCCTTATTACCTGCCCCTGAGGGAGCAGAATGGCTTTCTGCCCAATCTTAACAGTAT
>CAZAYK010000145.1:0-2751 GCA_964489415.1 uncultured Dehalococcoidaceae bacterium
GTGGGACGCCCCGATATTGTCACCCGCGGCTTCGTTGATACCCGGGAATTCCGCGATATGATTGAGAAGAGCCGGGACCTGATCGCACAAACCCTGGACCATAGTGGCGGCCGACCTGCGGAATGGAGCTTTATCAATACCAAGGTTCGGGATACACTGGATAGATTCTATTACGAGCAAACGAAACGGCGCCCCATGATTCTGCCGTTTATGGTGAAGGTATAGCCGCAAGTCAGGCTTACCGGGGTCATATGGCGAGGAAGAAGGCTAGCCTAAATAATCGGCCCCGAGATCGAAAAGGGCGCCCAGCGAGGTCGTGGTGGCGCCGGTTGGGGCATGTGGTGGTCTCAACACCGGTGCGGCAACTGCTGCTACTGGTGGTGGTTATCGCCCTGCTGTTGTGGCAGTGGTCTCATATTGAAGCCGGTGCTGGCCGTCTGGTCAGTCAGTTCGGCTGGGGGCTGCTGTTCATCGCCGGGGCAATCATTTTCTTGATCGTGCGGATAGGGCAGCGCAGGCTGGGCACGTTTATCTCCCACTGGCACCGCTGGCTGGGCGGTATTGCCTTTATTCTGGCTATCTGGGGGGTAATTGCCTTTTTCAATTTGGGGGGTACCTTGGGGCGGGACATCCTCGGCTATCCGGCTCCCGGCTTTATCGGTGCCCTGCGCATACTGGGTTTGGTTATCGTCGGCATTGTCCTGGTTGCCCCTCGATCCAGCTTTCGTGCCCTGCGTAGTTTCTTCTCCTGGCTGGCCCGACAGTTTGAGCCGAGGCGGGCTCCGGTGAGAGGGGGCTTTCCGGCGTCCTCTCCTGGCGTAACTCATCCCCGGCCGGTGGTTACCCCCAAGCCAGCACTGCCGGCGGATATGGAGAGGCCGGTGGTGCCCCCGGAAGCAGTAACGGCCAAGACGCCCGGGGTAGCCCCGGAGCGGGAAAGAATGGCGCCGGTGACTCCCACCCCTCCCCCCCAGAAGGACCTGCGGCAGGTGGCCCAGGAGGTGTGGAAGAAATACGGGCAATCACCCCAACTGGTTACCGTGGATGGCTGGCGGTTACCCCCCATTGATATTCTGGATATGTCCCCTGATGTTGAGTTCGGTGAGGCGGACAATATGCAGCGGGCCAAGCTTATTGAGGATGCCCTGGCCAGCTATGGTGTTGACGCCAAGGTGGTGCAGATAAATGCCGGGCCGACGGTAACCCAGTTTGGCGTGGAGCCGGGGTGGGATCGAAAATTCAAGGAGGTAAAGGAAAGGGATCGCGACGGCAATGTTCGGGTGAGGCTGCAGGAGGTGGCCAAGACCCGGGTTAAGGTGGAGAGGATTACCTCACTGGCCAACGATTTGGCTCTCGCCCTGGCGGCGCCCAGCATCAGGATTGAAGCGCCGGTGCCGGGTAAGTCTGTGGTCGGCATTGAGGTGCCCAATACCATTTCCAACCTGGTCAGCCTGCGGGGGGTGATTGAAACCAGCGCCTTTCAGAAGCTGCTGGCGCGGTCCAAGCTGGCACTGGCGTTGGGAAAGGGGGCTGGTGGTGAGGCAATCGCTGCCGATCTGGCCTGGATGCCTCATCTGCTTATCGCCGGGGCTACCGGCAGCGGGAAGACAGTCTGTCTGAATGCCATTATTTGCTGTCTGTTAATGCATAATACACCTCATGATGTTCGTTTTATTCTGATTGACCCCAAGCGGGTGGAGCTTACCGCCTATAACAGTATCCCCCACCTGGCGGCTCCGGTTATCGTGGATACCAGTAAAGCCCTGACGGCGTTACGCTGGCTGAGCAAGGAGATGGATGAGCGGTATCAAAAACTGGCTGCCGCCGGTGCCCGGCATATCGAGGGTTACAATAAGAACCGGCAGGGCAAAGACAGGCTTCCCTACCTGATACTGATTATTGATGAGCTGGCTGACCTGATGATGGCCGGCTTTGACGAGGTGGAGAATATTCTGTGTCGCTTGGCCCAGCTGGCCCGGGCTACCGGTATCCACCTGATTGTGGCCACGCAGCGCCCCTCGGTGGATGTGGTTACCGGGTTGATTAAGGCTAACTTTCCGACACGCATTAGCTTTGCCGTTACCTCACAGGTGGATTCCCGCACCATCCTGGATAGTGCTGGTGCCGAGAAGCTGCTGGGGAGGGGTGATATGCTGTTTATGCCCACGGAGGCGGCCAAGCCCAAGCGCCTCCAGGGGTGCTTTCTCTCTGATGCCGAGATGGAGAGGCTGGTCTATTTCTGGGGTGGGCAGCAGACCGAGGAGTTAGACCGGCTCAAGATGGAAAACCTCACGGCAGCGGCAGTAGCGGCCCGTGGTGGCTATCCCCGGGACCCGTTGCTGGAGGCTGCCCGGGAGCTGGCCCGGCAGCATGAGCATATCTCCACGTCCTTCCTGCAGCGCAAGCTGCACATCGGTTACCCCCGGGCCGCCCGCCTCATGGAGCAGCTGGAGGAGGAGATGGCAAAGGAGAGTGAGGCGGAGGGGGGAAAAGGCGGGGATGGTGGCCAAGGTTAGGGAGGAGCCAGTCTTGGGTTTGGGTCGATAATGGCTCGTTTACCTGCTTGCAAAAGTTTAGCAAATCATTAACTCTGGACCAACTTACTATCACTCAAAGGGATGGGCTATTTCCTTATTCGTCCATGAATAAGTCGTGGAATCAGCGCTTTCTGCAGTCTTGGTAAATTGTGGGTATCCTCTCATCAAGCTGCTGGGTAACTGCACAGAAGCATATGGATTATGTATAATGCTG
>CAZAYK010000146.1:0-2606 GCA_964489415.1 uncultured Dehalococcoidaceae bacterium
CCAGCTACAACCTGCTCATGACCGATTCACCGCAGGAAGCCGGTGAGCTGGCACGATGGCTGGAAGAAAAGAATGCAGAACGGCAGAAATTAACCACCGCTAATCTAGCCCGAGCCCGGGAGCAGGTATTGGCCCAAGGAGTCTCGCCACTGCTCTGGGTCAGTGATAAAGACTACCACCTGGGCATTGCCGGGCTGGTGGCCGGCCGGCTATCCGAAGAATTCTACCGCCCGGCAGTGGTGGTTAAAATCGGGGAGAAGTTAAGCAGCGGCAGCTGCCGCAGTATCCCCGAATTCAATATCATCGCGGCGCTGACCCAGGCCAGCCACCTGCTGTCCCGCTTTGGCGGGCACTCGCTAGCCGCTGGATTCACCCTGCCCACCCGGAATCTGGGGCGCCTCGCCCAGCACCTGGCTCAGCTCGCCACCGAGCAACTCGATGGGGTTGACCTCCGCCCCCGCCTGGATATTGACGCCCTCATTTCCCTCCGGGAACTCGGGGGGGATACCTTCCCCATCACCCAACGCCTGGCCCCCTTTGGTCGCGGTAATCCCCCACCCACCTTTATCAGCCGCGGGGTTGAAGTAGTTGAATGCCGGACGATGGGCAATGGCAGCGAGCACCTCCGGTTGAAGCTGAAGCAGGACGGCACGGTATGGAACGGAGTCGGCTTCCGGCTGGGTAGCTACCTAACCGAGGTTTCCCCCCGACTTGACATTGTCTATAATCTGGAAATAGACTGCTGGGGTGGCCGGGAACAACTGCGGCTCAACCTGCTGGACTTTGCCCCCACCAACCCCACGGTTACAAGGTAAGTGACCGAATTGCCTAAGGGCTACGGAACATGGATAGCCAAATTCTTCACATTGCCTTGGCCATAATCGCCGCCTATATAATCGGCTCCTGCCCTTCGGCTTATGTTGCCGGGCGCCTCCTCAAGGGAATAGACATCCGTCAGGTAGGCAGCCGTAACATGGGTGCCATGAACGTTTTCTACACGGTGGGGTTTGCCGCGGGTATCACCGTGCTGGCGGTAGACATCGGCAAGGGGGTGGCTGCGGTAGCCCTAGCCCGCTGGCTGGGAGTGCCCCTAGCCGCTGAGCTCCTGGCCGGAGCCGCCGCGATACTGGGACACGCCTTCCCCGCATTTCTCAAATTTCGCGGGGGGAAGGGAGGGGCCACCCTCATCGGCGTTCTGGTCTTCCTTATGCCCTGGGGAATCCCCGCCTACCTTGCCATCTTCGGGCTCTGCCTCTGGCTGCTGCGCTACCCCACCCTCAGCTACAGCCTGGCCTTCCTCTGCTTCCCCTTCGTCGCCTGGCTAAGGTATCACTCCTGGGAATTTATTGTCTTCTCCCTGGCCATGCTCCTGCTCCCGGGAATCAGGTATATCCCCCGACTAAAGGAGATGCGGGCCAAGGCAGGCAGCTGGCGGCATGTCGTGATGCGCCGGAACCTAAAGGACAGGCTGTAGAAAGACGGCTACTCCCCCCTCACCCACCTTGCCCGCAGCGCCAGTAGGGGAAGGGTAATGAGCAGTATGATGATGGCAATGACCTGAGCCTGGTGCAGGCCGAAGAGGAAGGGGGTCCCCTCCCTGAGGAAATCAATGCCCAAGCGCCATAATGAATAGAGACTGAGGTAAATCAGAAACAACGAGCCGTCAGGCTGGAACCGCCCCCTTAACTTGACTAACACCCCAAAAACGATGAGATTATAGATAATCTCGTAAATCTGGGTTGGGTGAACAGGCACCCCGATTGGTCCCAGGCTATCAGGATTGGTATAGATAATAGCCCAAAACGCCGTGGTCTCAACGCCGTAACAGCAGCCGTTTAGGGTGCAGCCCACCCGGCCGATGGCCTGCGCCAGAATGATACCCGGAGCCAGCACATCAGCCAGATAGCCAAAGGAGATTCTCCTCACCTTACTGTAAATCCATATCCCCAGGGCAGCCCCCAGGACAGCACCGTAGATGCTCAACCCGGCACCACCAACTATCTGCCCCGGGTGCTGGCTGTAGTATTCCCAGCGGTCAATAACATGAAGCAGCCGGGAAAAGACTACCCCCGAGGGAATCCCCACCAGCGCCGCATTAAGCACGGTATCATAGCTGAGCTTAGCCCCCCTCTTTACCGACCACACCGTCCACAGAATCAGGATCAGTATGGCCAGGGCAACCATGATTCCGTACCAGGCCACACTAATTGGTCCAATGCTAAAGGCTATGCGGCTTACTCCTATTTCCAGCATTCCCCCTCCCTAAAATCAGGCACATAATGCCTCAATAAAAGCCTCGGCAGCAAACGGTGCCATATCCTCCACCCCCTCCCCAACCCCGATAAACTGAATTGGTAGGGCTAATTCATCGCAAATGGCCAGCACAATGCCCCCCTTGGCAGTGCCATCCAGCTTAGCCAGGAAGATACCGGTAACACCTACCGCCTCAGTAAAATACCTAGCCTGGGTAAGCCCATTCTGACCGGTGGTGGCATCCAGCACCAGAATCACCTCATGCGGGGCGGTAGCATCGCACTTGGCAGCCACTCGCCTTATTTTCTTAAGCTCCTCCATCAGGTTATACTTGGTGTGCAGTCTGCCGGCGG
>CAZAYK010000147.1:0-2549 GCA_964489415.1 uncultured Dehalococcoidaceae bacterium
CCTTTCCCTATCTTGGCCTGATCTTCCTGGTTATGTGCCTTGTTATCTGGGTGATGCATTAAGGTTGGGAGGCATGGTGACGCATCATAGTTTCCGGATTGTCCGGAGTAGTGCCGATAGTGCTGCTCGGGCTGGAGAGTTGGTGACGCCCCACGGCAGGGTGCTGACGCCGGTATTTACTCCAGTGGGCAGCCAGGGGACGGTCAAGACATTGACCCCTGAGGAAATTAGGTCTGCCGGTGCTAGTCTGGTGCTCGCCAATACCTATCACCTTTACCTCAGACCGGGAATCGAGGTTATTGAACGGTTGGGCGGTATCCATAGGTTCATGGCCTGGAATGGCCCCATTCTGAGTGATAGTGGTGGCTACCAGATATTCAGCCTGTCACCGCTGTGCCGGGTTACCGATGACGGGGTTACCTTTCGTTCCCATATTGATGGTAGTGAGCACTTCCTGACCCCGGAACTGGTCATTCACTATCAGGAAGCCCTTGGTGCCGATATTATCATGGTTCTGGACGAGTGCCCCGCCTATGAGGAGAGTTATGAAAAAATAGAGCAGGCACTCATGAGAACCCACCGGTGGGCAGGGAGATGCCGGCAGGCGCACCAGCGTGATGACCAGGCTCTATATGCTATTGTGCAGGGCGGGGTTTATCCCGAGCTGCGCCGTCGGTCAGCGGAGTATCTTACTTCCCTGGACTTTGCCGGGTATGCCCTTGGCGGCTTAAGTATCGGGGAGCCGAAGGAGGTGACCTTCACGGTAGTGGCGGAAACGGTGCCGTTTCTGCCGGAGCATAAACCGAGATATCTCATGGGGGTGGGCTCCCCGGAGGATATCGTTGCCGGGGTGGATCGGGGGATTGATATCTTTGACAGTGCCCTGCCCACCCGGGTTGCCCGCAACGGTGCCCTGTTTACCTGGCAGGGGCGGTGCAATATTCACAACGCGGCTTTCCGCCAGATGGACCAGCCGCTGGTTGCTGATTGTGATTGCTATACCTGCCGCACCTTTTCCGCAGCGTACCTCCATCACCTGTTTAAGTGCCAGGAGCTTCTGGCTTACCGCTTGGCGACCATCCATAACCTGAGTTTTATTAATAGCCTGATGCGGAAAATAAGGGAGGCCATTCTGGAGGGTACCTTTAGCCGTTTCCGGGATGATTTCCTGAAGAATTACCGGCCTACTGATGAGCTGACCCGGATAAACCAGAAGCAAAGGTGGCGGAACTCAAGGAAGGTGAACGAGCAACCCCTGCCCGATTAGACCGCAGCGAGCATCCCTTCCCCGGGCTGTTAACCGGCTCGATGGTTCCGCCGCCAATAACAGTATCTCCCTGGTAGAAGACTACCGCCTGCCCCGGAGTAATTGCCAGCTGGGGCTCGGTGAACTTTACATAAACTCTAGTTTCATCCAGGGGAGTGACTTTGGCTTCAGCCTCCTGGTGGCGGTACCTTATCTTGGCGTTGACGGTAAGCGGTTTGGTGAGGGTGGCGGGGGATATCCAGTTCAACCCTGAGGCGATGAGCTCAGTGCCATATACATCTTCCTTGCTGCCGATGACAACCGCGTTTTCTTCCGGTTTGATGCCGATGACGTATCGGGGGGCTGGGGCAGCAATACCCAGCCCCTTACGCTGACCGATGGTGTAGAAGATAATTCCCTTATGTCTGCCCAGGATGTTCCCGTCTTTATCCACGATGGGTCCGGGCCTGGTTGCCTGGGGGGCGTGCTCATTAAGGAAGCTCTTGTAGTCATTATCGGGGATAAAGCAAATCTCCTGGCTATCCGGCTTGGCGGCTACGGGAAGACCGAGCTGGCGGGCAATTTCCCTTATACGCTCTTTGCGGTAACTGCCCACCGGTAGCAGGGTATGGCTTAGTTGCTCCTGGGTTAAGGGGTAGAGGAAGTAGGACTGGTCTTTGCTAATGTCCACCCCCTTTTTGAGGAGGTATCTTCCTGTTGCCCGGTCTCGTTCAATTCGGGCGTGATGTCCGGTAGCGATGAAATCGGCGCCCAGTTCTTTGGCTTTCTCAAGAAGGGCGCCGAATTTTATGTACTGGTTGCATCTAATGCAGGGGTTCGGGGTTCGGCCCCGGCGATACTCCCGGCAGAAGTAAGCGATGACCTTCTGGGCAAAGATGTCCCCAAAATTGATTACATAGTGAGGGATACCCAGCTTATAGGCTACCTTTTTGGCATCTTCCACCGCATCAAGACCGCAGCAGCCGCCGAACCTATCGGCAGCCTGTCCCTGCTTATCCCGGAGCCAGATTTGCATGCTGGCACCGATGACCTGATACCCGGCTTCCTTAAGCAGAGCTGCCGCGACCGATGAGTCCACGCCACCGCTCATGGCGACGATAACCTTCATGTTTCCCCCGGGGTGAAACGGTGAACTGCGGTTTTCTCATGGTAGCGCCGGGCGAGCTCAAGGGCGATGCCCGCCACTTCAACAGCATCATTACCCAGCGCCACGAACAGGGGCTCCTTACCCCAGCCGGCTCCTTCGTAGAATAGCTGGGGAACACCCCCGGAATGGGTGACC
>CAZAYK010000148.1:0-2460 GCA_964489415.1 uncultured Dehalococcoidaceae bacterium
TCCTAGTCTTCTTTCTCCCCGGTTTTGCCTGGACATTCGTCTTCTTCAAACAGTTAAATATCCTGGAAAGAATTACCCTGGCCATTGGCCTGTCCATTGCCCTAGTCGTACTAGCTGTTATTGCCCTCAACGTGCTGCTCGGTATAAAGATTACCGGGGTCAACTCACTGCTGATTATTATTGTTCTTGCTATTATACCGGGAGTAATCTATTACCTCAAGAGGCGGTGGCAACGGCGCTCACCACAATAACCTCGGGAAGAGGTGCCAAGCCGTCCTGCCCAAGGGAGGGCCCGAATTGCATGATGTGATAATCGTTGGCAGCGGCCCGATGGGTAGCTATGCCGCCTACCGGCTGGCGGGTATGGGGCATGATGTATTGGTGCTGGAACGGAAGCCGGGAATAAGGGGAAAGGTGTGCTGCACCGGTATCATCGGTCAGGAATGCGTCCGGGCCTTTGCCCTTAGGGACGTTATCTTGAGGGAGGTAAATAGTGCCCGGTTATTCTCGCCCTCCGGGAACCAGATCAGGCTCTGGCGGGAAGAACCCCAGGCTTCCGTGGTGGACAGGACTGCCCTTGACATCACCCTGTCTAAGATGGCACAGGGCAAGGGGGCACAATACCTACTGGATGCCACGGTCAGCCGGATAGTGATTGAGCCAGATAGGGTCAGGGTAACTGAATCCCGCCATGGCAGCGTCTCCGCTAGAGCGGTGATTATTGCCAGTGGCTTTGGCTCAAGACTGGAGGAGCCACTCGGGCTGGGCAGGATTGATGACTTTGTCAGCGGGGTTCAGGTGGAGGTGGAGACGGCGGGGCTTGATGAGGTGGAGGTCTATCTGGGTAACCAGGTGGCCCCGGGCTTCTTTGCCTGGCTGGTGCCCACCACCAAACAGCAGGCCCGGGTAGGGCTGCTCTCCCGCCACCGTCCGGCGCTCTTTCTAAGAAAGCTGCTGGCGTCTCTAGCCGCCCAGGGGAAGATAGCTCACGCTGAAGTGGAGATAAGCCACGGGGTAATTCCCCTCAAGCCATTGCCGAGAACCTCCGGGGAGCGACTGCTGGTAGTCGGCGATGCCGCCGGGCAGGTAAAGCCGACCAGCGGCGGCGGCATCTACTACGGCCTGCTCTGCACCGATATCGCTGTGGAAACCCTGCACCCGGCACTAGACGATGATGACCTCTCCGCCCGGAGACTGGCCAGCTACGAGCAAAGATGGCGGCGCAAGCTGGCCCGGGAACTGAAGATAGGCTACTGGGCAAGAAAACTATTCGAGCGGTTGAGCGATAAGCAGATTGAGCGGATATTTGACATCATCACCACCCAGGGCATCGCTGACGCCTTGCTTAAAGCTGATGATTTGTCCTTTGACTGGCACAGCCAGGCGATATTTAGATTACTGGGACACCAGCTAATCGCCAAATCTATTGACCTGATGAAGATTCCCTTCCGAACTGGCCTGGATTGAACTAGATGCGGCCAAACATATAAAATATACTGAGCTAAAGCTAGGGCTTAAGCCAGCACCTTAATCGGGAGGGTAAACCATGGCAGGTAATGATAACCCAAACCTAGGTACCGCCGCCAGGCAGTTCCTGGCCGGCTTACCCCCGGAACAGCGCGACGCCAGTCAGCAGGAGGTATACAGGTTTGTCCGCTGGTATGGCTGGGAGCGCCCCTTCACCGGCCTTACCCCCCCGGAAGTAGCCAAATACGCCGAGCAGCTATCAGCCTCGGATACTGATTACGCCAAAAAACTGGAGCTAATCCGGGCCTTCCTGTCCTATGCCAAAAAACAGGGATGGAGCCGGACCAATCTCGCCACCCACCTCAAAACGAAGAGGGTGAAGACCACCCTGCCCGGTTCAGGCAGACAAGGCCCACTCCAGCCGGTTACCCTAACCCAGCAGGGGTATGCTGAACTGGAAGCCGAGCTTGCCGAACTAAAGAAAAAGCGCCAGGAAATCATTGAGGAAATACGCCGGGCGGCAGCAGATAAGGACTTCCGGGAAAACGCACCCCTGGCAGCGGCTCGTGAGCAAAAGGGGCATATTGAGGGGCGGATTATGGAGCTGGAGGAGACCCTCAAGGCAGCCACAATTATCCGCGGTGAGGGAAAGCCCACCCGCAAGGTAGGCATCGGCGATAGCATTGTCCTCTGTGACCTGAATTCTGCGGAGGAGGTGCACTACACACTGGTGCACCCCCGGGAAGTAGACCCGATTCAAGGGAAAATCTCCGCTGATTCACCCATCGGGAAGGCTCTGGTCGGCCGGGGGGAGGGAGAGGTAGTCGAGATAATGGTACCCGCCGGCAAGGTGCGTTACCAGATCAAACAGGTCAAGCGTTAACACCAACCCGAGATATATGCTATAATCCTGACATGGGCTGGGGATATAGCTCAGCAGGGAGAGCGCTGCGTTCGCATCGCAGAGGTCGGGGGTTCGAATCCCCCTATCTC
>CAZAYK010000149.1:0-2406 GCA_964489415.1 uncultured Dehalococcoidaceae bacterium
TACCCGGAGAGGGTAGAGAGGCTGGGCGGTTTCTATTCCACCCCAGGCTATTGCACCGAATACCTCTACCTTTACCTGGCTACGGAACTTACCCCCAGCCAGCTATTTGCCGAGGATACGGAGGCCATTGAGGTAGTCCGGGTGCCAATCAACCAAATCCCGGAGCTGATTACCTCCGGCCGAATCTGCGATGCCAAGACCATCGCCGGGTTGCTTACCTTCCTCGAATATCGGAAGAAGCCGGGCTAGCCCAAGCCATCGGACAGCTGACGATTGCCCAGAAGGTGCATATGGAGGTGAGGCACCACCTGGCCCCCCTGCTTCCCGGTGTTAATCACCAGCCGATAGCCACGATCAGCAATACCGGCTTCCCGCGCCAGCTGATTGGCCACCTTCACCATATGCCCCACCAGCGCCGTCTCATCGTCAGCAAGATGGGCCAGGGAAGGGATATGCTTCCTGGAGATGATGAGCAGGTGAGTTGGTGCCAGCGGATGGATGTCAGGGAAGGCTAACACCTGGTCATCCTGATATATTATTTTCGAGGGTATCTTGCCGTCCCTTATCTGGCAAAAAACACATTCCATCTCTTTATTCTCCCCCTTGCCGTTGATATCCATGGTGCTGCCGGTCTTCCCCGGAGCGGTCATAGCACCGCCTTCTGATGGCGGGCGCTATGACACTGCAGATTGACCGCCACCGGTAGGCTGGCAAGATGAGCCGGCCTGACCTCGGCATGTACTGCCAGGGCGGTAGTCCTGCCCCCAAATCCCTGGGGCCCAATCCCCAAATCATTGACGCGGCGGAGTATCTCCTGCTCCAATTCAGCAATCTCGGTGTCAGGGTGGGGCTCCCCCACCCGGCGCAACAAGGCCTTCTTCGCCAGCAGCATCGCTTGCTCCGCGGTAGCGCCGATGCCCACACCAACAATCACCGGGGGGCAGGGATTGGCTCCTGCCTCATCAACCGTTCTTACCACCAGGTCAATAATGCCCTCCCTGCCCTCACTCGGCTTCAGCATGGCCAGCCGGCTCATATTCTCGGCACCACCCCCCTTGGGCATCACGGTAATCCGGAGATGGTCACCGGGCACAATTTCACTATGAATTACCGGCGGGGTATTGTCCCCGGTATTTACCCGGGCGGAGAAGGGCCGCTCCACTATAGACTTACGGAGATAGCCCTGATTATAGCCCTGGCGCACTCCCTCGGTTACCGCAGCATAAAGGTCGCCACCGCTAATGTGAACCTCCTGGCCTACCTCAAGAAAGACCACGGCAGTACCGCAGTCCTGACACAGTGGCAGGCGCTCCTGGTCAGCAATCTCGGCATTGGCGATGAGCTGGCCTAAAACCTTCCTCCCCAGCGGGGACTCCTCGGTTTTTTGGGCATGCTTGAGTGCCTTCAGCACGTCATCATTAAGCAGGAAGTTGGCCTCCTGACACAGCCGAGATACCACCCGGGTGATCTGGCTAGCCCTAATTTCCCTCACTTTTAGCCCCCCATGGCTCCCGCAGAAAGACCACCGCGAATATTATTCTATCACGAAATGCAAGAGGGTGCATCACAGCCTATCCGGTAAGCCCGGCAGTGGTCGGGGGTAAGGTGAGGACTAGGCACGAACTCGGACAAAAGGAAGAATTTGAATACCCGTTTGGGGTCTTATTTCAAACCTGATGCTACCCCGGTTGGGGCGCTCCGCCCCGCGCAGCTTGGGGACTTCCATAACCCTGATTATCCGCTGGTCAATCTGATCCGAGCCAACCAGCATATCCTCTGACCTCAGCTTAATGTAGTCATCACTTAGCTCATAGGCACGGGAAAGCGTCTCTTGGCTAAAGGCATGGGAGCTGGCCACCAGAACAATAGCGCTGCCCCGCTGGCACAGCTTGCGGCACCCCTGAAAGAAATCCAGAGTGGGCGCCAATCTGACGTGGGTCAAGAATAGTGTAACCGAATCCACAATCACCAGATTATACCGCGGGGGTAGCTTGGCGAGATGATTGGCGAGGATATGAAGCAGATATTTCTGCGTCTCCCCATAACAGTTGCGCACCGTTAGTGGGTAAATGCGCAAGCGGTCGCTGAGAAAGTAGTCCATTACGTCCAGTGACAGTGACTTCATCTGGTCAATCAGGCCCCTGATGCTGTTTTCGGTAGTATAGTAAGCCACCGCATTCTTCGCCGAGCTAGTCAGGGCACCGTAGGCCAGGTGCTGGGCCAAGACACTCTTCCCCGTCTCCGCCTCACCCTCAATGAATACCAGCGTTCCGGGGCGGATCCCCCCACCCAGCTCCTCAGATATCTCCCTGATGCCGGTAGAGATTACTTCCTTGGTGGTGGTTACATTCAGCATGGTAACCCCCCTTGCTCACCTCGGTACCCTCTAACCTACCTCAACCGGCA
>CAZAYK010000150.1:0-2377 GCA_964489415.1 uncultured Dehalococcoidaceae bacterium
TTAATTACTCAGCCCACTGGTGGTCGGGTATTGGGGGGAGGTGGGTTTTTCATTCCGATGCGGAAGTACTCTCCGGTATCCTTGCGCTTCCAGCCCACCCGCTGGTTTAATGGGTGCTGCATTCGGATTGCTCCTGGCACGGGGCAGGGCTCCACGCAGCAGCCGCCAAACCAGCATTCATCGGGGTAGAGCACGATGGGTGGCTTCCCCTTCTCCGGATTGGGCACCAGCACATCGGTGCGGCACACCTCCACACACTGGTTACAGCCGGTGCACAGCTCCGGGTCAATAACCACCGGCAGGTTTGGCGTCATGGGATTGGGCACCAGATAGGCTTCAGCATGGTACTCTTGCTGCGTCATTTTTTCCTCCTTTAGGTTCAGCGCGGCAGCATTGTTAACGGCCACAATGCTGCTCATAATTCTCTTTATAGGTAGGGGCATAGGGTGGTAGTAGCCAGTAGTTGAGGGGCAGCTCACCCACCTTGACCTCACCATTCTCCAGCCGGATGGTAATGAACTTGTCCCACTCCGGGGGGTCCATCTCCGGGTAGTCTATCCGCTTGAAATCAAGCGGGGCACTGCTTGCCTTCCTGGCCAGAGAGGCATGGATGATTATCTCGCCCACGGTGAGGCGCACCATGCATTCCAGGAAGCGGGCCAGCTCATGGGGATTGCGGACATAGGTCCTCTCCGCCTCACCCTCCCGGATGCTGTTTAGCCACCACAGCCCCATCTTGAGCACCTCCTCACTCTTGTACTCACCGCAGTAGTCCTGCATCACCCGGCATATCCCCGCCTGGAGCTCCTTCCAGCCAATGTCACCCTTCCTGCCTACCGGGGCATAGACCCGCCTCTTTTCCTCATCCACCTGCTGACGGCTAATTGCCGGCTCTTTGGCCTGCCGGGCGTAGGCGGCTGCCTTCCTGCCGGCATACCTCCCCGTGGCTGCCGCCCCAGCATGACCGCCACCCCCGGCTGTCTGGGCCCCAGCAGCATATAACCCATCGAGGGTGGTCTTCATATCCCAGTCAACCACCAGACCACCACCGCCGATGAAGGCCGTTGCCCGCCACTGGGGGGCACTGGCCAGCTTGCTTTTATGATCCCACCACGGGACAAACTGCCCGGCTAGCTGGGGGGGCAAAACGTTGGCCTGGAGCATGTCCTTGTCCGGGTCAAAGCCGGCCTTGGTGTATAAATCGTAGATGGCAATCCGGGTCTTGCCTTCATTGCCCACCATCAGACCAAAGATTGCCCGCCGCTCGTGCTCCGGCATGCCGGGTAGATCGGCATAGAAGGGAAGCTTGTATTCCCCCCTCATGATGCGCTCGGGCAGGTCCGGGATGAGCTGGGCACCATTGGGCCCCTGCCCTAGATGGTAGCGCTCCTCTACTGTTTTGAGCACATTCCCCTGGCCATCCACCCAGGGGATCTCCTTGCCCTCGGCATCAACGATGGTGCAGGCAAACCAGGTGTTGTGGGCATTGCCCGTGCCATAGGCAGGATAGCGGAAGGGACCGGCTGATTCCTGGCTCCTCTCCATCATGGTCAGCTCAGCCCCCGCCCGCCACCCCATGGCGTCACCATCACCGGCCAGATTGGGGTCATCATGCTCCACATTGGAGCCCACCAGCTCGGTGTTGAATATCCAGATCCTCAGGGGCTGGGCCGTGGCTAGAATGGTGGCCCTCGCCTTAAAGATGTAGAACTCACCGGTCCTTACGTTCACCCCGGTGGCCCCCACTACCCGGTTGCCCGGCTGGCCCCCTTCGTTGAGTAGGCTGGTTACCATAATGTGCTCCCAGAGTTCCACCCCCAGCCGCTTGAGCTCCTGGTACAGTAACGGCTTGACATTTGCCCCCTGAACCCGGATAACTGACCGGTTATTTACGTAATCATAGGCAAACATCAGCTTGGTCTCTTCATCACGAAACGGGGCACCAACAAACTCATCATCCACATCCCGGATCTTCATCCCCATCTGCTCCATATCAAGAAGAGCATCCCAGCTCTCCCTGAGGGTGATGTAACGGATATGCCCCATTGAATATTGGCTGGCACGAAGTGGTCCCTCATCTAGCTCCATTGCCTCTTCCGGGGTAATCTTGCAGCAGGGGTTGGTAACCGCCCCACCCCAGTGGTCAACCCCGGCACCACCAGAGCCGCTGCGGTATATTGAGGCCTTATCCACCACGGCAACCTTCGCCCCCCGCTTGGCAGCGTTTATCGCCGCATGGCACCCGGCAATGCCACCCCCGATGATGAGAACATCGGCATAAACCTCGTTCTCCTTACCGTAATGCACCGGATAGGGCCACCTCGGGGTGTGCTTCCCTATCGGCTCCTGATAACTGTACATCTCGCCTCCTTTGACT
>CAZAYK010000151.1:0-2336 GCA_964489415.1 uncultured Dehalococcoidaceae bacterium
GGGCCCGCCGGCTGGAGAAGGCCCTGGATACCCCCGCCAAAATCTTCTACAAGTACGAAGGCACCAGCCAGGCAGGGAGCCACAAACCCAATACTGCCGTCGCCCAGGCTTACTACAACAAGAAGGAGGGAATAAAGCGCCTGACTACTGAGACCGGCGCCGGGCAGTGGGGCAGTGCCCTAGCCATGGGTTGTATGTTCTTTGGTCTTGAGCTGAAGGTGTATATGGTCCGGGTCAGCTATGAGCAGAAGCCCTACCGCCGCATCCTGATGGAGACCTGGGGAGCCCAGGTAGTACCCAGCCCCAGTAGAGATACTAACGCCGGGCGCGATGTCTTAGCCAAAGACCCTGATTGCACCGGCAGCCTGGGAATTGCCATCAGCGAGGCGGTTGAGGACGCCGTGTCCCGGGACGACACCCATTACTCACTGGGCAGCGTGCTCAACCATGTCCTGCTCCACCAGACCATCATCGGCGAGGAAACCAGGAAGCAAATGGAGATGGCTGATGCTTACCCCGATATCATTGTCGGCTGTATCGGCGGCGGCTCCAACTTTGCCGGGCAGTTCCTGCCCTGGCTCAGGGACAAGCTCAGCGGGAAGAAGCCAGACCTGCGCGTCATCTGTGTTGAGCCTCAGGCTTGCCCCACGCTGACCAAGGGGCCGTACGCCTACGACTTCGGTGATGAGGCCGGGCTTACCCCCCTGCTCAAGATGTACACCCTGGGTCATGAGTTTGTGCCCCCGCCAGTCCATGCCGGCGGACTGCGCTATCACGGGATGGCACCCATTATCTGCCACCTTTACAACCTCGGCTTAATCGAGGCCAGAGCCGTGCCCCAGCTAGCCACCTTTGAAGCCGGGGTGCAGTTCGCCCGCACCGAGGGCATTATCACCGCCCCTGAGCCCTGCCATGACCTCCGGGTAGCCATTGATGAAGCCCTCAAGTGCAAGGAGTCCGGCGAATCCAAAACCATCCTCATCGCTCATAGTGGGCACGGGCACTTTGACCTGGCCGCCTATGATGACTATCTCTCCGGCAAGATGCAGGACTATGAGCTCCCTGAGGAAAGGATAAAGGAGGCACTGAGTCATCTGCCCGAGGTACCGGCCTAAATCCACCACCAAATAGCCAGTACCTGCCCTCACCCTCGGCGGTGGAACCGATAATGCCCCCTCTCTGGAGAGAGGGGGCATTATTCTTGCCCACCCTTTCTCCGGGGTGCTAAAATATAATCAGCAATGAGCAAGCCAAACTTAAAACATTTAGCCATTTTACTTGCCCTTATCCTTGCCCTGACCTTGAGCGTGGGCTGTTCCTGCATAATCACCACAGCACCGCCATCCCCACCAGCCCCCCCAGCAGAACCCCCACCGGCATCCCCGCCACCTGCCCCCAGCCCCATCAACCCCAGCTGGACGCCACCACCCTCGGCCAGCCAGTCGGTAGCCCTCCCCAGCATCGCTGATGTCGTCGCCGCGGTGAAACCCTCGGTGGTGGCCATCACCACCGAGGTTATCGCCCGTGACCTCTTCAACCGACCCTTCACCCAGGAGGGGGCAGGCTCAGGGTGGATTCTGGACAAGGATGGCATTATCGTGACCAACAACCATGTGGTGGAAGGGGCGAAGAGCATCACGGTAACCCTGGATGATGGCCGCACCTTCACCGTAGGCAATGACGCCGTCTTCACTGACCGCCTCAATGACCTAGCCATCCTCAAGGTTGACGCCGAGGACCTGCCCACACTAAGGATAGGCGACTCCTCTCAAATCAGGGTTGGCGACTGGGTAGTTGCCATCGGCAACGCCCTGGGACAGGGGATAAGAGCCACCGAGGGGATTGTCAGCCGCAAGAAGGTCTCCCTATCGGTATCCCAGGGGCAAACGCTGTATGACCTCATTGAGACCAGCGCCGCCATTAACCCGGGTAATAGCGGTGGCCCCCTGGTCAATCTGGCGGGTGAGGTAATCGGCATTACCAGCGCCAAGATTGCCACCATTGGCGTTGAGGGTATGGGCTATGCCATCAGCACCGAAATGGCGATGCCCATTATCCAGCAACTGGTCAATAACGGCTATGTGATCCGCCCCTGGCTCGGCGTGGGGCTGTACACGGTAGACCCGATAGCCATCTTCCGCTATGACCTGGCTGTAGACCGAGGCGCCCTCATCCTCCAGGTAGTGCCTGATAGCCCTGCCGCTAAAGCCGGGCTTAGGGAGGGCGACGTTATCGTTGGCTTTGCCGGCCACGAGATTAGCAATGTTGACGAATTAACCCGAGCCCTACAGTCGGTGCAAATCGGAGAGAAGGTAGAGGTAATCTTCTGGCGGGGG
>CAZAYK010000152.1:0-2323 GCA_964489415.1 uncultured Dehalococcoidaceae bacterium
ATTTCTCCGGCGGATTTTAAGTCCGCTGCGTCTGCCAATTCCGCCATCCCGGCACTATCTAGGCTATTGTATGTCTCCGTAGTATGAGTGTCAAGGTTAATGGCGTGCTGTCGTGGCTAGCATCGGGTGGTTACCCATTGTGGCTGAAGCCTGCTTAGCCGGATTACTCAGCGCTTGCGTGTATAAAACACGCAGTGCCGAGCATGCTTGGCGTCCACGAAGAACATGAGCCCCCCCAATTGCTCCGCTGACTCACTTTCAATGAGCTCCATACCGAGGCCGGTTAACTGCTGGAGTAGTTCCTTCTCGTCGTAGAGC
Source organism: uncultured Dehalococcoidaceae bacterium (assembly GCA_964489415.1). GTDB lineage: Bacteria > Chloroflexota > Dehalococcoidia > Dehalococcoidales > RBG-16-60-22 > CAZAYK01. Next base: position 319 of record CAZAYK010000152.1, read on the forward strand.
TGGAAGGCCCGCTCGGTTGCGTAGTCTTTATCATAGATGGTCAGCACGCCACTACCGGTTTTGAACATTAGCTGGAGGATGCCGCCCGGTTTCAGTATCCGGCATAGTTCGGGCAGGGTGACCGTGGTGACGAGGTGGGGCTCAATGTGCTGGATAACGGCATTGCACATGACAAAGTCGAAAGAGGCGGTAGGGAAGGGCAGTTCTTGTCTCAAATCGGCAAGGGAGAGTCTGTTGGCAATCTGGGGATGGAGTTGGGCGGCTATCTCAATGTTCTCGGCAACCGAATCTATGCCATATATATCATAGCCATCTACCCAGAGGTTATACACGTCACGGGCCCCGGCGCCGCAACCGGCATCAAGGCCGCGCTTGCCGGGAACCAGGGACTTGAGCTGCTCGATTAGAGCCAGATCACCGGTCAGCCGGGGGTGGGATGACTCAACATATATCGATTGCAGTAACTGGTGAGACACTTCGGCATAGCGGGGTGCATAGCGGGTGTAGAACCTCTCTGAATAATCAGCCATGCTGCTTGTTTGGCCTCCCCAGACTTTAATTATAGTATAGCAAAGCTAAGCGGGTGATAACCATACCTGGGCTGGTGGAATTGCCGTTGCCCCACCGGGATATGTTCACCATTTTGCCGGGCAGGGAGTTGTTAATCTCCGGTTTATCCCCCATCGCCCTGCCTGCCCAGTGATTGACATCTCCGGGAAACTGGGTTAATATAGCGTGGGTAATTGGTGTTGAGATACTAGTTTGATGTCGCGTTTTGGGTTCAATCGGTTTTGCTCACTGCCTCTATATCAGTTAGCCTCAGTTAATACCCTCATTTCCCTCACTAGTAGTAGTTCCAGCGATAGGAGGAGTGGCGTTGCCTAGGTTTCCGTTTGTACCGCAGGAAAGGAAGTTTTTTGACCTCTTTGAGGCAGATACCGAGAATACGGTTAAAGCGGCCCGGGCCCTTAAGGAGATGGTTGATACCTGGGGGGATGTTGAGGCCAAGGTAAATCAAATAGAGGAACTGGAGCACTCTGGTGATACCATTACCCATAGAATTATTGAGCAGTTGCACCGCACCTTCGTTACCCCTTTTGATCGGGAGGACATTGCCGCACTTGCCCACTCACTGGATGACGTGACCGATTTCATTCATGCGGCGGCTATGGCCATGTTTACCTATAAGGTAGCCAGCTCCAACCAACGGGCCCGAGAGTTGGCGGATATCATTGTCCAGGCGGCAGTTGAGGTGGAAAAGGCCTTCTTGTTACTGCGGCATCACGCTAAGCTCAAGCAGGTGTTAGACCACTGTATTGAGATTAACCGGTTGGAAAATATGGCTGATGCCGTCTACCGGAAAGCCATGGCTGAGCTTTTTGAGGATACCACGGATATCGCGGCGGTGATTAAGTGGCGCGAGATTTATGAACACATGGAGAGCGCTACTGACCGGTGTGAGGATGTGGCTAATGTTCTTGAAGGGATAGCCTTAAAACATGCCTGATTCATCACTGGTTGCCCTTGTCCTTATCACCATCTTTTCCATCGCGCTGGGGTTCTCTAATGGTTTTAATGACGCTGCTAATGCTATTGCCACTGCTATTGGCACTCGTGCTCTCACCCCCAGGCAGGCAATCGTACTGGCACCCTTCTTCAATTTCCTGGGTGCTGCTACCGGGCTGGCTGTGGCCCGAACTATCGGCAAGGGCATACTAATCCCCGAGGCAATATCCTTCCCCACGATAATTGCCGGGGTTGCCGCCGTGGTTATTTGGACGGTGCTGGCTACCCTTCATGGTATGCCGGTAAGTATCACCCACGGTCTGGTGGCGGGGCTGGCCGCAGCAGGCATAGCTAGTGTGGGGAATGCCGCCATTGTGTGGAGCGTGTTCCAGCGCGTGCTTAGCGCTGTGGTTACCGCCCCGCTCCTAGGGTTTTTGGGTGGCTTTGTCTTTATGGTTATTCTCTACTGGCTCCTGCGGCGCAGTGCTCCGGAGAAGTT
>CAZAYK010000153.1:0-2145 GCA_964489415.1 uncultured Dehalococcoidaceae bacterium
AGACATGCCCCACCTCAATGCCATAGGTAGAAAGCAAGCTGCCCCCACATTTAGGACAACCCTCCCCAGCCTTGGCCTTGGCAATATCGGCCACAATGTCAGCGGTGAAGTCCCGGGGATAGTTGACATTCTTAAGGTGAGTATCCGGCTTATTACCCCCGGCAATAAAGTTTGTCCCCAATTTCAGGGAATCATCAGCCACCACCCTGATGCCCCGTAGACCCACCGGTGACGCCGCCCCAGGGACAATGCCGGCGGCAGTAACCTCAGCCTCGGTAGCCAGGCGCAGCTCACGGCAGCGAAGCACATTCTTCAGCTTTACCTCATTAACCTCAAGGTCCCCCCGGATAACGACAAAGATTAGCTCCCCGTCAGCGATATAAAACACCGCTTTGATAGTCTGGCGTGGCGGCACGTTAAGAAAACCAGAAACCTGCTCAATGGTTGCCATACCCGGGGTGGCTACCTCCGCCAATGGTAGTGGCTCCTCGCTCTCCGCCCTGTCCTTAACGCTCTGCGCCTTCTCCACGTTGGCAGCATAATTACACTGCGGGCAATAGATAACCTCATCCTCACCGGTTTCAGCAATGACCATAAACTCATGGGAATCCTTGCCCCCAATGGCACCGCTATCGGCTTCGACGAGGATAGTGGACAAACCACAGCGAGCGTAGATATTCCGGTATGCCTGTAGCATCCGCTGGTAGCTCCTCTCCAGTCCCTCCTCATCGGCATCAAAGCTATAGAGGTCCTTCATGGTGAACTCCCGCACCCGAAGCAAACCACCCCGGGGGCGGGGCTCGTCACGGAACTTGGTCTGGATTTGATACAGAAGCAAGGGCAGGTCACGGTAGCTCTGCACATTCCGACTGACCAGTTGCGTGATGACCTCTTCATGGGTAGGCCCCAGAGCCAGCCGGCGCTCCCTCCGGTCACAAAGGACAAACAGCCCTTTACCGAAGGCCTGGTCCCGACCGGTTTCCTGCCACATCTCCAAGGGTTGCAGCACCGGCATGCTGAGCTCCTGCCCCCCGGCCCTGTCCATTTCCTCCCGGATGATATTCTCTATCTTCCTCTGCACCCTCCAGGCAAGCGGCAGATAGGAATAGACACCAGCGGCTAACTGGCTGATCATCCCCGCCCGCAGCATCAGCTGGTGGCTGACCGTCTCCGCCTCGGAGGGTGCCTCCCGCAGCGTCTTCCCGAATAGCCTTGATACTCGCACTCGGTCACTCCATAAGATTATTCTTGCCTAATGCTTCAATAATTCGATACCGACGTATCTCCCCCGTCCCCCTCAACCACCACACCTCGTCGCCAAGCTGTTCATCTCGGCAGTTATCTGGTGCATCCTGGCTTCCTGCCGGGCAATCAGCTCCTTAAACTGGAGGTATCTATCCTCTTTCTCGTCCACCATAGCCCGCTGGGCTTCAATCTTTGCCTCGTGCAACTGTGACTCGGTGGTTACCGGACGCCCCAAATACTTACTGTTATATTCGTCAACCAGCCCATTATAATCATCAACCGCCTCTTCATATTGGCTATAAGCCTTTCTGGCTGCCTCCTGCAATTGATTGATTATGTCAACCCTGACATTATATTCCTTCATTAGCCCCGAGAATCGCTTAAAATCTCTGGGCGTAGCAAAAGACCACCCCCGATAGTACAAAATATTTTCCGCCCTGGTGACCACCCTTCCCGTCGTTGTCTCCAGGGCCAGCTGTTCCCCGGGAGCGACCTCTGCCAGTACCCAGGCATGGTCCGAGAGCATAATATCGATCAGGGGGTTGTCAACACTACCCACCTGAATTACCGCCGGAATGCCCTGGGCTTTGAGCATATTCCAGACATCTGAAGCCATATCACCACAGACAAACAAATCGGTAACACTGTAGGTGTGCGTCTCATGGTAGTGCTTGACGATATTTTCGGCAGTTTTCGCCGGTGTTGCCCCGACCAACCCGTACTGCTCCTGCAACCCAGCCATCTGGCTTTTCAGTTCAGTAACCTGCGCCTGGGCTGCCTTTAACTGAGCATCCATGTCCCTATTTTCTTCCTGAAGTTTACCTACCTCACCCTGCAGCTCGGCAACCTGTGCCTGGGCTGCCTCAAGCTGGGCGTTTAGGCTGTCATAGGCCTGCTGAG
>CAZAYK010000154.1:0-2105 GCA_964489415.1 uncultured Dehalococcoidaceae bacterium
GTGAAGTTTTCCGCTTTACCCAACCCCCTCCCCCCGGCAACAATGATATCGGCATCCTCAATTTTGACGCTCTGGGTAAGGTCAGTGACCAGGTTGATTAGTCTTGTCCGTGACGTGATTTTTTCCCGGTTGAAGTCCACCCTGATTATCTGCCCCTTTCTTGAACTATCGGGGTGGTTTTGCCGGAAGACACGGGGGCGGACGGTGGCCATCTGGGGGCGCTTTTCGGGGCAGATGATGGTGGCCATGATGTTACCGCCGAAGGTGGGGCGGGTCTGCACAAGCAGCCTGTTTTCGGTGTCAATCTCCAGTCCGGTGCAGTCAGCGGTAAGCCCGGTGTTCAGAATCGCCGCCACACGGGGGATAAAGGCGCGCCCCAGGGAAGTGGCCCCGGCAAGGACAATTTCGGGCTGGTGCTGCTCAATCAGCATAGCGAGCTGGCGGGTGTATAAATCTTCCTGGTTTTCCGCCAGTTCCGGGCTTTCCACCAGATATACCTTGTCAGCACCGTAGGCAATTAACTGGTCAATGTCCTCAATCCTGTGGCCAAAGCATACCGCGCCCAGTTCAGTATTGAGCTTATCGGCAAGCTCTCTGCCCTTGGCCAGCAGCTCGTAGGCAACGCTTTTTATCTTGCCGGCGCGCTGCTCGGCAAATACCCAGATACCGCGGTGGGTATCGCTGGTGGTCACCGGCGTCGCTTCAGCCTCGATGGTTATCGCCTCCAAGCTGCAGGCCTCCTGGCAGGCACCGCAGAGGGTGCAGCCTTCGTTTAGCTGCACCTTGTCATCAACAATTTCCAGGAGGCCAAAGGGGCAGGCAGCAATACAGCGGCCACAGCCGGTGCACTTGTCTAAGTCAATACTAATTCCCATAACAATTCTAGGCTAACCCCGCTTCCCGTAGCCGGCTTACCAGGCGGTCAACCTGGCTTTCCAGTTCCCCCTGGAGAATTTCCCCCCGGCGGGTTCTTTGCGGGAAGAATACCTTGATTACCCGGGTTGCTGAGCCGGCTAGGCCGATCATATCTGGGGCAGCACCTATTTCATCAGCGTTCCACACCGGGATGGTGGCCCTCCTGGCTTGGCTGATGCTGCGGAGGGAGGGCAGGCGGGGAACGTTAATCTCCTTGGTCACCGTGATTACCGCCGGCAGGGGTGTCTCAACAACCTCGTGTCCGTCCTCGACCAAGCGCCGGACCCGCATCCACTCACCCGCTACCTCTTCAATCTGGCTGACGTAGGCAATAAATGGCAGGTTCAGCATCTCCGCCAGCTCGGGTCCCACCTGCCCGGTATCCCCGTCTAGTGTCTGCCGGCCGCAGATGACCAGGTCACAGTGGCCTATCTTCCCCATGGCTTTAGCCAGGGTATAGGCGGTGGCCCAGGTATCGGCGCCGGCGAAGGCACTATCGCTGAGCAAGACAGCCTCATCAACCCCTAGTGAGATTGCTTCCCTGAGGGCCTCCTCCGCCTGGGGTGGGCCCATGGTAATTGCCGTGACCTCACCTCCGTAGCGCTCTTTGAGGCGGACCCCCTCCTCAATGGCGTAGGTATCAAAGGGGTTGATGATATTCTTGATTCCGTGACGGATGAGGGTGTTGGTCTGGGGGTCAATCTTGACTTCGGTGGTACCCGGCACCTGTTTCAGGCAAACGATGATTTTCATTCCCGTCTTGCCTTTCTCTTGCGGAGTTCCAGGGCGATGGCGTTTCTTAAGACCTGATTGGTACCCTCGTAGATCTGGGTGATCTTGGCATCACGCATCATCTTCTCCACCGGATAGTCCTTCATGTAGCCGGCGCCACCAAAGATCTGCACGGCATCAGTGGTGACCTTCATAGCAACATCGGAGGCAAAGACCTTGGCCATGGCGGACTCTTCGGTAAAGCTCTTGGCACCGCTGTCCACGGTTCTGGCAGCAGCATAGACTAGGGCCCGGGCAGCTTCAACCTGAATGGCCATTTCGGCAAGCATGTCCTGCACTACCGGGAGGTTGATTAGGGGGTGACCGAACTGGACGCGTTGCTGGGCGTAGTCAACGGCTGCCTCGAGGGCGCCCTGGGCCAAGCCGACCGCCTGAGCCCCGATCCCGGGGCGGGAACG
>CAZAYK010000155.1:0-2086 GCA_964489415.1 uncultured Dehalococcoidaceae bacterium
AATACCGTGTATCTTGGTTTGGTCCAGGTGCCTGAGGACATGGTGCCCAAGGTCAAGGGTGGCATTCCCGGGACGGAGCGGGACGGGGTGATGTGGACCGATTACTTCCGGGAGATTACCCCTGATGGTAAGGTGGTCTGGGAGTGGTATGCTTACGAGCACCTTGACCCCGAGACGGATACCATTGCCCCCATGCTGGGGCGTGCCGAGTGGACTCACGGCAATTCCTGCTTTGTTATGCCCAATGGGGATATTCTGACTACCTTCCATCACCTTGATATTGCTGCCATTATCGATAAGAAAACCGGTGAGGTTAAATGGCGGTGGGGGAAGGGGGAGATGTCACAGCCTCATGACCCCACCCTGCTCGATAATGGCAATATCCTCATCTTTGATAACGGGCCACAGCGGATGCCTAAGCGGCCATCATCAGGACAGCAGCGGGGTGGAGGTCCGGGACCCATGCAATATTCCCGGGTGGTGGAGGTAAACCCGAAGACAAATGAGATTGAGTGGGAATATGTGGCTGACCCGCCCCGCAGCTTTTTCTCGTTCAACATTTCGGGCGCCCAGCGCCTGCCTAACGGGAACACCCTCATCTGCGAGGGAGCCCCGGGCAGGTTCTTTGAGGTCACTCCGGATAAGGAGGTGGTCTGGGAGTTCTTGAGTCCATTTTACCATAAGCGGCCGCAATCTAGCTGGGAGCGTGCCGTTTTCCGTGCCTACCGCTACAGCCCTGACCACCCGGCGCTAAAAGGGAGGAACCTGGACCCTGACCGGGTTGAGTATACCCTGCGGGAGAAGCCTTTTGGCCGGGAGCGGGCGGTGCGGGAGCGGCTGGGGCGTCTCGGCTACTAATGGGGCGGGGTCTTGACATTGCCGCGGGTGGGGAGATAGCATATCCCGTCTAATTGTTGATGTGGGGGGTCAGGGATGAAGATTAAGGAGCTGCTGGCAGTCAAGGGTCGTCCGGTGTAGCCATTGGGCCGGAGGAATCCATCCGCACCGCCATTGCCAAACTCGTTGAGAATAATATCGGCGCCCTCCCCGTGGTTGATGGCCGGGGGGGTGGTGGGCATTATTACCGAGAGAGACATATTGAGGAGATGCTCTCAGACCCATCACAGTATTTGCCGTCCCAGGTTAAGGACCCGATCAGGGTGGGTATTCCCAGGTTGGGAATGGTGCCTAGGTGAAGGTCAGCCGACCACTTGCCCCGGGCTTTCACGTTGGCGAAGACCCCGGTTCCCCCGGTACTTTCCCATTGACCCTGGTCCACGATTTACACCGCCCCAGCTTTTGTAAAAATAGAGCCGGGTTTACCTCAGTATCGGCGGAATATTGACAAGGGCATCCCCGGAGGCTAGCATTAAGGTTGGAACTGGCCATCCCAATCAAGCCCGGGGGGAGTAATGCCACTATTAGACCTGGTGAGGAAGCGAAGGAGCGTGCGGAATTTCTGGGATAAACCGGTGGAGCGGGAAAAGATAATGATGTGTCTTGAGGCTGCCCGGCTGGCTCCCTCGGCATGCAATTCCCAGCCGTGGCGGTTTATTGTTGTCGATGATGGGCCGTTAAAGGATAGGCTGTGTAAGGCTGCCTTCAGGGGTATCTATTCAATTAATTCCTTTTGCAAGATGGCACCGGTGATTGTTGTCATAATCTCGGAGAGGTCCAAGTTTTGGGCCCGGGTGGGCGGGATGTTGCGGGGAACTCAATACTACCTAATCGATATCGGGATAGCTGGTGAGCACTTCATCCTCCAGGCTGAGGAGCTGGGTCTGGGGACGTGCTGGATAGGCTGGTTTGATGAAGGGGCAGTAAAGTCAGTATTGAATATCCCCGAGGACAAAAAGATAGATATACTAATTGCCTTAGGTTATTACGACAGGGGAAAGCTGGGTCCAGGGCATGACCGGGAGCCAATGGAGAAAATCGCCTCGTTTAACTCCTATTAAGTTCGGCTATTTGATCTTTAACTAGTAGAATAAAGCAAAAAGGCACGAAAGGAATTCGTGCCTTACCTCTTTCTTGGTAGCGGGGGTTGGATTTGAACCAACGACCTTCGGGTTATGAGCCCGACGAG
>CAZAYK010000156.1:0-2074 GCA_964489415.1 uncultured Dehalococcoidaceae bacterium
AGGAGTATGAGGAGGAGCCGGGTTATACCATAGTTGGTGGGGAGGCGATTGAGGTCTTGCCTGAGGAGCCTAGTGATAGTGACGAGGATGCGGTTGGTGATGAGGAATAGGAGGTCAGCGGGATATGGTTTTGGGTACAGTTAAGCAGGTAAACATTGAAGACGAGATGAGGAATTCTTATCTCGATTATGCCATGAGTGTCATCGTTTCCCGTGCCCTGCCCGATGTCCGGGATGGGCTAAAACCGGTGCACCGGCGTATCCTTTATGCCATGAATGATATGGGGTTAAGGTCCACCGGCGCCCACCGCAAGAGTGCCCGTATCGTTGGTGAGGTGCTGGGTAAGTATCACCCTCATGGGGATGCCTCGGTCTATGATGCCATGGTGCGCATGGCGCAGGATTTCTCCATGCGCTACCCGCTGGTTGATGGGCAGGGGAATTTTGGCAGTGTGGATAATGACCCCCCGGCGGCGATGCGTTATACCGAGGCGCGCCTGGCTAAAATCGCCGAGGAGATGCTGGTTGACATTGAGAAGGATACCGTGGACTTCGTGCCCAACTTTGACGACAGCCTCACGGAGCCCCAGGTCCTGCCCACCCGGTTACCCAACCTGCTGCTTAATGGCAGTTCCGGCATTGCCGTGGGCATGGCGACCAATATCCCCCCGCATAACCTTAGTGAGGTTTGCGCTGCCCTTTCCTATCTGATTGATAACCCGGGGGCTACCATTGAGGAGCTTATCAAGCTGGTCAAGGGGCCTGATTTCCCCACTGCCGGCATCATCCTGGGGTATGACGGGATTAAGAATGCCTATACCACCGGGCATGGCAAGGTGGTTGTCCGGGCCAAGGCTTATATCAGCAGTGTCCCCGGTACCGGGCGCCAGCAGATAGTGGTCACTGAGCTTCCTTACCAGACGAACAAGGCAGCCCTGGTGGAGGCTATTGCCGAGCTGGTCAAGGATAAGAAGATTGAGGGCATCAGTGAACTGCGTGATGAGTCTGACCGGCAGGGGATGCGCCTCGTCATTGAACTGAAGAAAGAGGCTGTGGCGGAGCAGGTGCTCAATAACCTGTATAAGCATACCGCCCTGCAGTCAGCTTTCTTCGTGAACATGCTGGCTCTGGTTGACGGGCAGCCCCGGGTAATCAGCCTGAAGGAGGCCCTGCAGCAGTTTATTGACTTTCGCCGTCAGGTGGTTACCCGGCGTTCTAAGTTTGAGCTGAAGGAGGCCCGGGCCCGGGCTCATATCCTGGAGGGGCTGAGAATCGCGCTGGATGCTATTGATAAGGTAATTGCCACCATCCGCCAGTCAGAGACGGCGGAGGTAGCTCGGAAGAACCTGATGGCTAACTTTGGCCTAACCCAGATTCAGGCGCAGGCCATCCTGGATATGCAGCTAAGGCGCCTGGCCAATCTGGAGCGGAAGAAGCTTCTTGATGAGTATGCCGAGGTATTAAAGACGATTGCCTATCTGGAGGACCTGCTGGCTAACCCGAGGCGAATGATGCTGGTCATCAAGAAGGAAATCGAAGAGGTGAAGGCCAAGTATGGCGATGAGCGCCGCACCGAGATACTGGAGCAGGGGGTGCCGGAGTTTAGTGAGGAAGACCTGATTCCTCACCAGCGGGTGGTGCTCACGCTGAGCAAGAGGGGTTTTATCAAGAGGGTGCCCTCCCGCACCTATGCCCCCCAGCATCGTGGCGGGAAGGGGATTATCGGCCATGTCACCCGGGAGGGTGACCCGGTGAATCTGCTCACCGTGGCGGATACCCATGATAACCTGTTTTTCTTCACCAACCGGGGCAAGGTCTACAGTCTCAAGTGTTACGAGATTCCCGCCACCACTTCCCGGACGGCAAAGGGAATTGCGGTGATTAATCTGTTCCCGGTTGCTGAGGGGGAACGGGTTACTGCTCTGGTGGCGGCTACCGAGTTTCCCTCGGATATGTATATGGTGATGGCGACTCGCTACGGAGAGATAAAGAAGACGGCACTGGATAACTACACGGCGGTGCGGAGCAGTGGCATCATCACCATGGATTTAGAGCCGGGTGATGAGCTGATTTCA
>CAZAYK010000157.1:0-2035 GCA_964489415.1 uncultured Dehalococcoidaceae bacterium
AAGCTAAGATTGCTGCCCAGATGGTAGAAAACAAAGCGGAGGCTGAACTAGAACCGGATTTGGGGACTGAGCTGGAGTCGGGGGCGATCCAGATAACCGTGGAGGGACTAAGCTCAGCCTATCAGGTGGATAAGGTGGGGGCTAATGAGCGGTTTAAGGACAAGGTTCTTTATGTAACTGGGGTAGTGGACAAGGTAATGGTCAGGGATTCCCTGGATATCTTCTATATTCTGCTTACTGGAGCCAGTGGCAAGGCATTATGGAAGGTGCGGTGTACCTTTGACCGGGGGCATGCCCCTCGACTGCAGCGCCTGACAGTGGGACAATCGGTTGCCGTGGAGGGTAAGTATGCCGGTTATGAGAGAAATATTCTCCTTACTGACTGCACCTTGGTGGGATGAGGTGTGTTTCCCTGGATAGGGCTAGTCTGGGCTGCCTAGCCCGGCTCCATAGCCTTGGCGCAGATAGCCAGAAAGTTGTTCAAGATGCGAGCCGTGGCTCCCCAGATCACCTTGCCGTGATATTGGTAGAAGTGTGAGATAACCGGTTCTCCATCGGGGGTCCAGAACTCTCCCGGCAAGTAATCACTTTTCAGGAGTTGGCTGAGGGGGATCTCGATTATTTCTGCAATCTCGTCTTTGTTTATCTGGAAGTGATAGGGCCAGGGGATAAGGCCGACGAAGGGGGAGATGATATAGTTTGTGGTCAGGCTGCATTCATCGTCTAGGGCACCCAATACCTCAACGTCTTGGGGACTCAAACCTATCTCCTCGGCACACTCGCGCAAAGCCGTGTCCAGCAGGGTTCTATCACCTTCCTCATAGGCACCCCCGGGGAAGGATATCTGGCCTTTATGCTCCCTTACCGTTTCGGTTCGTTGGGTAAACAGCAGGTGGTATTCTCCTTGTTTATAGTATAGGGGCAATAACACTGCCGCCGCTACCCGGCGGGATGTGGGGTTATGGTGCCCCGGGCCCGGGGTGAGCAGTTGTCTCAGTCTGGTTATCATATATAGATATTAATACTATCTCTTGCGGGAGACAACTTAATTTAACGGGCAGGCTGGGTAGTTGACATAATACAAGAAAGCGATTAGTGCGCGGTTCTCTCGATTATGGGTGCCATTTTGTGTATAATTGGTTAGGTTATTAACTTCAGCAGCGAGGGACAAGGAAGAATCAGCGGGTTATTGTTTAGGTCAGGTGCATTTCTCAGCAATACCAAAAACTATATTGAGGTTGTCAAGCCCCTCCCCAGTGTCCTGTTAACCTTTATTGGTCTTTGTGCTGCGATCATTGCTGGCGAGGGTCAGCTTTCGGTAAAGCTAGTTCTGGTGGTGGTGGCCATTTTCCTGGCGGCGGCGGGGGCTAATGGCTTGACCAATTATCTAGACCGGGAGATTGATGCCCGCATGCAGCGCACCAAAAACCGGGCGCTGCCGGCAGGGCGCATTTACCCCCCGGAGAGGGTTTTGCCCTTAATTATCAGCCTGATTATCATTGGCTTGGTTGTGGCGTGGTTTCTGCACCCGTTTGCCTTTGGGGCGGATGTGGTGGGCACCCTCGTGGCGGCAACCTGGCGGAAGAAGGTTACCTGCGTTTACCCCCAGGGGGTAATTGCCAGCTGCGCCCCGGTGCTGATGGGGTGGTTCGCCATCAGGCCGGTACCCGGCGGGGAAGTATTGTTGCTGTGTGTCCTCATTGCCGCCTGGTTGCCCCTGCATGTGTGGAGCCTGATAATCACGCATCGAGAAGACTACTTGCAGGCGGGGTTAACCTATTTCCCGATAAATGTTGCCGTCAAGGATTCAGTGAAGGTGCTGCTGGTATTCTCACTGGTGCTCTATGCTGCTTCGCTGGCTCTCTATTTTGTCGGTAGCTTTGCCTGGCTGTATCTGGTGCTGGCTAACCTGCTGGGTATCATGATGGTTTATGGCAGTGCGCGATTGGTTATTTACCATACTACTAAGGACTCGTGGCGGCTGTACAAGCTATCGTCCTTTCCCTATCTTGGCCTAATCTTCCTGGTTATGTGC
>CAZAYK010000158.1:0-1940 GCA_964489415.1 uncultured Dehalococcoidaceae bacterium
CTCCTATCTCCCGGTGGGGCTGGTTTCTCTTCACTGAGCAACTCGGCCAGGGAAAGCTCGGCACTGCCGAACCGGAGGTATAGGTCATTGGCAAGCTCACCCAGCCGTGACTTAATCCTCCCCCGTCGAGTCAAAAAACTTGATATCTCATAGCGGAAAACAGGCTCGGTGTTGATTATCTTGAGGTAGGTGCGGTTTGGTATCACCTCGATAAATCCCGTCCTCTTATTATGGTGATAGGTGGTTGAGCCCCGGCTATTCGCAGTTAGCACCAGGCAAGCCCCCTTCCGCTTAGCCGCGGTTAGGGTGGCTTGGTGTAGCCGGCGGTAGAGCCCTCGCCCCTGGTATTCGGGGTGAATGGCGGTATCTCCCATAAAGATTGCGGGAACAGCTGCCCCATGAATGAGAAGCTGCTGCGGGTGCAAACCGCGGTGTCCGACAATTTGTTCCCCCTTCTCCATAATGAAGATATTCTCCTCGTCAAACGATGGGTTACGCCGGTAAAGCCATTCCCATTGCTCAAGATTACCCCAGCCCCCGGGATAACAACGGTTAAGGAAGGACACCAGGTTATCCTCATCACCAGGGTGAAATGATCTCAGTGAGAACTCAATATCAACCGGCTTACCCATAGGAACCTTGCCCGACTAAGCAGCTTGCCTGCCCGCGGATAGCTTCTCTTCAGTATCAAATCTGCTTATTTCTTTAACCACCTCAAAGCCAATTTACATAATGATACATCTTCTGGCACAGATCAGCAAAACCACAACCCACGTCCAAGATGGCCCTATGGTTCAGGTCACCCATTTCGCATAGTATTTTGAATCTTATTTCCTGGGACTCGGCACTTTGCGCCCCCGGTCTTTTTCTGCTGCCCCCAGACCTCCCCATTGGTTAGGTAGCTTACGCCCTCTCGACTGGCCAGATAGTCAAGCACCCTCTCAATCTTATCCCACTCGTCATTTTGGGCAAGCTCCTCGGCATGCCCGTATATATGGTAAACCCCCCCCTGGCCCAGGGCTAGATCAAAGAGCAGCCTGGCCCGCACCTCCCAGTCAAAAAGTGCCTTAGCCTGGCCGAGGCGAAATCGCCACAGGGTTTTCACCGCCATTAGTGGTGAGCCATTGGAAGCCAGGGTAGTGATGTGCCATTGGTAGGGGTCTGGGGATAGGTTGAAGCCACCGGGGTGGCAGGTTCTGGCGGCGGTAAAGCCGGCACTGCGCACCAGCTCCTTGATTTGCTGGTTGTATTTCCCGTATGGGTAGCAGAACATAGTAACACCGTGCCCAAGCTGATCCTCCAGATAGGCCCTTGAGCCCTCAATCTCCCGCTTTGCCTCAGCCAGGGAAAGGCGGGTTAAATCGGGATGGCTCAGGGTATGGGCACCAATCTCAAATTCTCCATCCAGTGCTAGCATATCCCGCTGGGGGAGCGGCCGGCCATAATCCCTGGCCACGTAAAATGTCCCCCGGATATTGTATTTACTGAGTAACTCAGCAAGCTTAAGGTCAGCTACGGTGCCATCATCCCAGCTGGTGGTGACAATTAGGTTATGTTTTATGTTTCTCGGTTGCCCGGTCATTTTCTCTCAACCAGCCAAATCCCCACTATTTTATAAAGTAACCTCAATCACCGCACCTAACCGATCCCACGGCTCGGCGGGCCAGATTCCTTGGGGAATCTTGGTAACCCGCATCTGCTCCACAGCAACAAATTGCTTTAACAAAGCGGTGTAGTCTCTTATCCAGTTACCACCCTGGTAGATACCCAATCCTGAAGGATCCTTGGCATTGGGCTCAAAAAAGTGCAACTCCATTAACACCAGTGCCCGGCTAGCGAGGTGAAGCATCTTCTGGGTCACCTCCCTGATTTTATCCGGGCCGATATAGATGAGCAGGGCATTGGTAAAGACAACATCAAAGGAGCCATCAGGGAACATG
>CAZAYK010000159.1:0-1901 GCA_964489415.1 uncultured Dehalococcoidaceae bacterium
CCTTATCTCACCGGTATCACCCACCTGACCCCCCATCTCACCATAAAAGGGGGTTTCCCCCAAAATCACACTGGCTGGCTGCCCCTGGCTCACGGCTGCCACAGAGCGGCCATCAACCAGCAACCGGACAATCCTTGATTTCTGCTCCAGTTGGTGGTAACCGACAAAGGAAGTCTCCCCCACATCCAGCGTCTCGCCCAGCTTGACCGCTTCCCTAACTTCAAATTTTTGGGCAGCCCGGGCTCTCTCCCGCTGCTTTTCCATTTCCCGCTCAAAGCCCGCCAGGTCCACCGAGAAGCCTTGTCTGCTTACCATTTCCTTGGTTAACTCCACGGGGAAGCCATAGGTGTCATAGAGCTTAAAGACATCCTTGCCCGAGATTTCCCTTGCCCTCCGGGCGGCTTTGTTGGCCATCATACCTTCCATAAGCTCCAGCCCGGTGCTGAGCGTCTCGGCAAACCTCTCCTCCTCCAGTTCAATAACCTGGAGGATGAAGTCACGCCCCTGCCTCAATTCGGGATAGACATGCCCCATATGCTCCATAGTTGTCCGGGCCACCTCGGTCAAGAATGGCTTATCCAGACCCAGCCGCCTGCCGAAGACCACTGCCCGGCGCAACACACGACGCAATACATAGCCCCGCCCCTCATTACCGGGAATGACCCCATCGGCGATCAGGAAGGTGATGCCCCGGCCATGCTCAGCAACCACCCGCAGGGCTCGATCTGTTTCATCATCGGCACCATACCTCCTCCCTGACAACCTGCTGACACACTCCAGCAAGGGGACAAACAGGTCAGTCTCATATACTGAACCCTTACCCATTATCGCCGCCACGGTTCTTTCCAGACCCATACCAGTATCAATGTTCGGCCGGGGCAATGGGGTGCGCCTCCCCGACTCGTCCTGGTTAAACTGGGTAAAGACCAGGTTCCATATCTCGGAAAAACGCCCGCATTCGCAGTTCGGCTTACAATCGGGCCGGCCACAGCCAACCTCCTCACCAAAATCGTAATGAATCTCACTGCACGGCCCGCAGGGGCCGGAATTGCCCGCGGGACCCCAGAAGTTATCCTCCTCACCAAACCTCAGTATTCTTTCCCCAGGAACACCGGCCTCCCGCCAGTAGTGGAAAGACTCATCATCATCAAGGTAAATGGATACCCACAGCCGCTCCGGCGGAAGACCCAGCCGCTGGGTAACAAACTCCCAGGCCCAGCTAATCGCCTCCCGCTTGAAATAGTCACCCACGCTGAAGTTACCCAGCATCTCAAAGAAGGTGAGGTGAGTAGCATCACCCACCGCTTCAATATCCGTGGTGCGGAAACACTTCTGACATGATGCCAGGCGGGGGCTAGGTGGCTTTTCCTTTCCCAGAAAGTAGGGCTTTATCTGCACCATGCCCGCCGTGGTCAGTAGCAAGGTAGGGTCACCCCGGGGTACCAGTGAGGAGCTGGGGATGACCTTATGCC
The DNA here is from genome assembly GCA_964489415.1 of uncultured Dehalococcoidaceae bacterium. Taxonomy (GTDB): domain Bacteria; phylum Chloroflexota; class Dehalococcoidia; order Dehalococcoidales; family RBG-16-60-22; genus CAZAYK01. Next base: position 1,473 of record CAZAYK010000159.1, read on the forward strand.
CCTTTTCTTCAAAAAACTTCAAAAAGGCTGTGCGCAGTTCGTCACTAGTCAATTACCGCTCTCCGTAATCCTTGGGTAGATAATCAATACGATTTTAGAGGTAAGCTGCGTGAGCTGTCAACGAAGAAAGATAGTACCCAAAATGACACCCGGGCTTAAAGCAATCTCCTCAAGTATTCCGTTAGCTGGGGAGCAATATCATCACGCTTCAGGGCAAAGGCAATGGTTGCCTTCAGCCAGCCCAGAGGGGTGCCGGTATCATAGCGCACCCCGTCCAGCTCAACGGCGTAGACTGGCTGCTGGTTAAGCAATAACCCGAGGGCGTCGGTCAGTTGTATCTCCTGCCCCTTACCCGGCGGTGTCATCATGAGGGCATCGAATATCTGGGGGGTCAGCACATACCGGCCCACCACCCCCAGATGGGAAGGT
>CAZAYK010000160.1:0-1695 GCA_964489415.1 uncultured Dehalococcoidaceae bacterium
ACTATCTGGAGGCTTTAGATATTGTTTGTGAGGCTGCCATTGCTTTTGCCAAGCAAAGCCCTTACCCTGAGGCAACCGAACTACAACGGGATAAAGTATTCAAACCTTAAGCGGTCAGATAAGATGCGAACCATTTCCTATGTCGAGGCAATTAATGAGACCTTACACCAACTGTTAGCCGGTGACCCGCGTGTCTTTGTCATTGGCCAGGGTGTTACCAGCCCCTGGTACGTGGGCCGCAGCACGGTGGGGCTGATTGACCGCTTTGGTAGCCGGCGTGTTATTGACACCCCGGTCTCGGAGAACGCGGTTACTGGTGTTGCCGCGGGGGCAGCCTTGGCCGGGCTACGTCCCATTGTGGTTCACCCCAGAATGGACTTCATGTACTATGCTATGGATCAGATTGCCAACCATATTGCCAACTGGTACTACATGTTTGGCGGGCAAGTCAGTGTCCCCCTGACCCTCTGGGCAATTGTTAACCGTGGTGGTGAGCAAGCTGCTCAGCACTCCCAGAGCCTGCAGGCAATATTTACCCATATCCCCGGGCTCAAGGTGGTTATGCCCAGCACCCCTTATGATGCTAAAGGTCTCCTAGTTGCCAGTGTTAGCGATGATAACCCGGTAGTCTTCATTGATGACCGCTGGCTATACAGTGATACTGGGGAGGTACCCGAGGAAATGTATTCCATTCCCCTGGGTGAAGGGAGAATCAGGAGGGAAGGTAAAGATGTAACCTTGGTGGCCACCTCCTACCTGGTCAATGAAGCAATGAAGGCGGCGACAATTCTCGCCACGAGTGGTATTGACGCCGAGGTGGTTGACCCCCGCTGCCTGAAACCCCTGGACGAAGATCTTTTGCTGAGATCGTTGGCAAAGACCGGGAGATTGGTCATTGTTGATGGTGGCTGGAAGACATGCGGCATCGGGGCCGAGATAGCCGCACTGGTAACGGAAAAGGCCTTCACCTCCCTCAAGGCGCCAGTACAGCGGGTTTCCCTACCGGATACCCCAGCCCCGGCAAGTTCTGCCCTGGAAAGAGACTACTATCCTGATGCTCAGCAGATAGCCTGCACAGTAGAAAACCTGGTGATGAGGAAAAGTTAACCCAGATGAACTACAAAGTCCGTTTTGTCAACTATCCCCTGCACTACCAGCGCCTCAAGGGCGAGATTGACGCAGCGATTAGCCAGGTGTTGAATGGCGGTGATTTTATCCTGCGCCAGCAATTACGTGATTTTGAGAGCAACCTTGCTGCCTACACGGGGACAAAGTATGCCGTAGGGCTAAACAGTGGTACCGATGCTATCCATCTGTCCCTACTGGCGGCAGGTATTGGCCCCGGGGATGAGGTAATTACCGTTGCCCACACCTTCGTGGCCACCGTGGCGGCTATCATCCACTGTGGAGCCACCCCCATCCTTGTTGATGTTGGTGAGGACTTTAACCTGGATGTCCACCAAGTGGAAGGGGTGATCTCCCCCCGAACCAAAGCCATTATACCCGTTCATCTTAATGGCCGTCTCTGCGATATGGAGGGTTTAATGGCACTTGCCGAAAAACATAACCTGCTCGTAATTGAGGACGCCGCTCAAGCACTGGGGGCGAGCTTTGATGGGAAGAAGGCAGGTTCTTTTGGTGTCACCGGATGCTTTAGCTTCTATCCGGCCAAGATATTGGGTGGAATTGGTGATG
>CAZAYK010000161.1:0-1595 GCA_964489415.1 uncultured Dehalococcoidaceae bacterium
CGGCCCCGAGGGCGGTGGTGGGGATGACAGGACTAAAGCCCGTGCTGGTGATGCCGAAGAATACTGCTGCCCCAGCAGCTCTCTCTCAGAATCAGCCATGACGATACCGCTCTTATCGGTGAGCACAATACGTCGTCCGTAGAGGCTGCTCATCTGTTCCACCCAGTACTGGATCTCTGACCAGCCTCCCTGCTGGGCATATTGACGGGACAGGAAGCGGGCGATGCGGTAGAGGCGAATTTCATTGCTGATTGCCTCATACTCCTCGATTTCACTCCCGGTGCTGCGGCTGATGAAGAAGGACACCGTGCCCGTGGTCACCACTATTACCAGAATGAAGGCTAGCAGGAGGCGGAAGTGCAGGCTATGTATCACCGCTCACCTCAGAAAACTTGTAGCCGGCTCCGTAAACCGTCTTGATGTACCGGGGGTGGCTGGGGTCTGGTTCCAGCTTTCGGCGCAGGTTAAGGATATGAACATCAATAGTGCGGTCAAAGCCCTCAAAGTCATAGCCCAGGGCCTTTTCAATAAGCTGGGGCCGGCTGAAGACCCTCCCCGGTTCCTTGACCAGGGCACCCAGCAGCTTGAATTCAGTGGGGGTGAGCCTTACGTGCTTGCCGGCGAGGTACACTTCATGCCGGGCAAAATCTACGGTGATATCACCCAGTTCAACCTTGGCCGGGCCCCGCTCGGTGGGGAGGCGCCGGAGTACTGCCCGGACTCGGGCGGCCAGTTCCCGGGGACTGAATGGCTTGGTCACGTAGTCATCGGCCCCTAATTGCAATCCGGTCAGCCGGTCCTCATCAGTGGTCCGGGCGGTGAGCATGATGATGGGCACATCGGATTGCTCGCGGATGATGCGGCAGACCTCGAGCCCGTCCATCTCGGGCAGCATGAGGTCGAGAACAATGAGGTCAGGGTGACCCTCTCGAGCCAGGCGCAGGGCGTCAATGCCATTGTAGGCAGTGAGCACCCGGTAGCCGTCCCGGTTCAGGTAGAGCCTGATCAGCTCCACCGTTTTCTCATCATCATCAACCACCAGCACCCGGTTCCCGGCCATTGTCTGGGCTCCTTAAATAATCAGCGTTTATCCTATGTTATACCACAAATGTTAAGGAAATATTAAATGTTGGCGGGTAGTCATTGGGGGTGGTAGCTACTTGGGCTGGCGCTGGCGAAAGGCTCTAATATAGCGCTGGGCATAATTATCCCGGTTCAGTATCAGGTCAGCAGCCAGAACGGCGGGGCGCACCTTGGCGACATCAACAATGGGGCAGTTGACTCCGGCGGCAATGGCAATGGCTAGAAAGACACTGGTGAGTAATTCGCGGTCGGGCAAGCCAAAGGACACGTTGCTGGCGCCCAGGGTCAGGTTCACTCCCAGCTCAGACTTGATCCGGCGGATGGTCTCCACAACTATGAGTGCCGAGCTGGGCTCGGTGGCGAGGGTGAGGGTGAGGGGGTCAATAATGATATCCTCGCGGGGGATACCCATTGCCTCGGCCCGGGCCACAATCTTACGGGCATTGGCCACCCGCCGCTCAACATCTTTGGGGATACCGGCATCATCCTGCACCAGGGCAATGACGGCGGTA